>NZ_JBMKJN010000003.1:0-235954 GCF_049236805.1 Enterobacter cloacae complex sp. XAL002 | reverse complement strand
AGCGGGCTTCGTCGAGCTCGTTGAAGGCGCAGTAAATCGAAATCGGTTCGCCGTCGACGCCATCGGTCCACAGCTTTTTACCCAGGCGCCCGTTGTTGTTCTCAATCAGGGCGTTGGCCGCGCTCAGTATGTTGCTGGTAGAACGGTAGTTCTGCTCCAGACGGATGGTTTGCGCGCCGGGGAAATCGTTGAGAAAGCGCTGGATGTTCTCCACCTGCGCGCCGCGCCAGCCGTAGATAGACTGGTCGTCATCGCCCACGATCATCACCTTGCCGGTATCCCCGGCCAGCAGGCGGATCCACGCGTACTGAATGTTGTTGGTATCCTGGAATTCGTCCACCAAAATGTTGGTGAAGCGTTCACGGTAGTGTTGCAGGATATGTGGTTTGTTGAGCCACAGCTCGTGGGCGCGCAGCAGCAGTTCGGCGAAATCCACCAGACCGGCGCGATCGCACGCTTCCTGATAGGCCTTGTAGACGTTCTGCCAGGTCTGCTCAACCGGGTTACCGAAGCTTTGAATGTGGTGCGGACGCAGCCCTTCGTCTTTCTGACCGTTGATGTACCACATCGCCTGACGCGGCGGCCACTGCTTCTCGTCGAGGTTCATCGCCTTGATCAGACGTTTCAGTAAGCGCAGCTGGTCTTCGCTGTCGAGGATCTGGAAATCCTGCGGCAGGTTAGCGTCCATATGGTGCGCGCGCAGCAGACGGTGCGCCAGGCCGTGGAAGGTGCCAACCCACATGCCGCCCTGGCTGGTACCCATTAGCTGTGCGATACGGTGGCGCATCTCCGCCGCCGCCTTGTTGGTGAACGTCACGGCCATAATCGAGTACGGCGAGCAGTTCTCCACGCTCTGTAGCCAGGCGATACGGTGAACCAGCACGCGCGTCTTACCACTGCCCGCTCCAGCCAGTACCAGCAGGTTTGTACGCGAGGCGGCAACCGCGTCACGCTGTTTGTCATTAAGGCTGTCGAGCAGGTAAGAAACGTCCATTGGCACCGTCACGTCATGTCGGGCGGGCAAATGTTTCCATTCGCCAAAACCCTGTTAATTTATACAGAACAATTGATGATTATATCAGCGTCGTGAGGGATGCCAACCGTGAAATTTCCACGTGCGGCAGAAGACGGCTATCCGGGGTAGTCATCAGATCGGCATTTTCCGGCTTGATCCAGCAGGCCTGCATGCCGCAGCGGATCGCCCCGGCGACGTCCGTGGTCAGGTCGTCGCCCACGTGCAGGATCTCACCGAGCGGCAAATCCAGTTTTTCCGCTGCCAGATGATACATATCGTTGAACGGCTTCGAGCGTCCGTGCGGGCCCGCGCGCAGCACGAACTGAAAATAGTTCCCCAGACCAAACAGTTCAGGCTGAGCGTTGCCGTTGGTGATGGCCACCAGCGGCCACTTTTCAGCGAGCTTCGCCAGCGTGTCGTGGGTCTCCTGCGGCACGTCGATTCGGCTGCGCCATTTGGCGAAGTTTTCCATGGCCGCTTCAGCACCCATGGCCGCGTCCTGCGCGCTCAGGCCGGCATTGAGCATCGCCTGCTCAACCGCACGGCGGCGCCATTCGGTCACGTCATGGTAAATTTCCGGCTCGGTTTCCCGCAGGGACTGACGCAGCTTCTGGAACTCTTTGTTCTGGATCGCTTTCAGCGCAGGATGGTAGTTTTGCACAAACGCCAGCGACTCCTGCTCGGTACGCAGGATCACTGGGCGGTTGTCGTAAAGGGTGTCATCAAGATCAAACGTCAGGGCTGAGATCTGACCGAGTGGGCGGTAAAAACGCATTATTTCCCCCGTTTGGCGCGTGGATGCGCCGCGTCATACACCGAGGCAAGGTGTTGGAAGTCTAAGTGGGTATAGATTTGGGTGGTCGACAGATTCGCGTGACCAAGCAGCTCCTGTACGCCGCGCAGGTCGCCGCTTGATTCCAGCATGTGCGTCGCAAAAGAGTGGCGCAGCTTATGCGGGTGAACGTGGCTGTTCAGCCCCTGCTTAATGCCCCACTCCGCAAAGCGCTTCTGCACGTTACGCGCCGAGATCCGCTTGCCGAGCTTCGACAGGAACAGCGCATCCTCTTCCGCGCCAAACAGACCGCGCAGATCCAGCCAGTGCTCAATCCAGGAAACCGCATTGCGGCCGATCGGCAGGCGGCGCTCTTTGCTGCCCTTGCCCATCACCCACACTTCGCCAGATTCCAGATCGAGGTGCTTTAAGTCGAGGTTCACCAGCTCAGAGAGACGCAGGCCCGCGCCGTACATCACCTCCAGCATCGCGCGGTCGCGCACGGCCAGCGGATCGTTAAGATCGATATCCAGCAGGCGGTTTACGTCGTCGACGTCGATATTTTTCGGCAGATGACGCGGGGCCTTTGGCGTGGCGATCCCTTTTGCCGGGTTGGCTTTCAGACCGCCCTGGCTGACCAGCCAGTCGAAGAAACTGCGCAGGGCAGAGAGCCGGAGCGCCAGGCTCGCCGGGCTTAAGTTTTTTTTACGGCTACGCACAACGAAGCCGCGAACCGTGGCGGCGTCACATTGTTGCCAGCTTTTCAGGCCGATTTCATCGGCAATCTGCATGATGGCATCAAGCTGACGCTGATAGTTGAGCAGCGTAATAGGGCTAAGCTGGCGTTCTACGCCAAGATAGCGCAGAAAACGGGTGACGTCAGTGGCGAGCAGTCCGTCCGTCATACGCGCTCAATCCAGCGCTCCAGCAGCTCAGGCAGCATCAGGGCGATCTCCTGCAACAGTTGCGTACCCTGCCCCTGTTCATAATGATGCGCGTCGCGGCTGGTAAATAACATCACGCCCAGGTCACCATCGCGCCCCATCAGCGACATCGCCACCGAGCCGATAGCTTTGGCTTCCGGCAGCACCACCAGCAGTTCTGGCCCGTTAAGCGGCCCCAGATAGTGGTGCTCATGGCCCAGACGCTGAATGCGCAGCGGCTCAAACGCCTGACGGCTCAGCGCCAGATGGGTAAACCCGGACGGCGCGCCAATGCGCCAGCGGTCAGGGAAGAGACAGATCGTCGCGCCTGCCAGCCCCAGCTCGCGCGCCCAGCGATGGAAGCGGTTGAGGAACTCTTCGAGACTGTGCGCGGAAGCCAGACGCGCCTGAAGGTGCAGAAGACGATAGAACAGGCTTTCGTTATTGCTGGCCTGCTCCATCAGCAGCGTCATGTTCTCTTCGAGCTGATTGATGTGGTTGCGCGAGCGCGCCATGTGCCATTCAACCAGCGACACGGTCTCGCGAACCGGATGCGGTACGCGCATCCTTTCGACGACGCGTGCATTGCGGATAAAAAACTCAGGATTGTGCAGCAGGTAATCCACAACAGCGCTGTCATCCAGCTCCGTTACAGGTTCCCGCAGTTCTTCCCCTGGTTGCTTCATAGATGGATAAACCCGTCATAAACATGTGTCGCCGGGCCAGTCATGTACAGTGGATGACCCGCTCCTTTCCAGGCGATATCAAGACGCCCGCCCGGTAATTCCACGCGAACCTCTTCCGCCAGTAACCCCTGCGAGATACCGACGGCCACCGCCGCACAGGCACCGCTTCCGCAGGCCTGGGTTTCGCCCGCGCCGCGCTCGTAAACCCGCAGGCGAATGTGTTCACGCTTCACCACCTGCATGAAACCGATGTTCGCCCGCTCCGGGAAGCGCTCGTGGCTTTCCAGCACCGGGCCGAGCGTTTCAACCGCCGCGGTTTGGACATCATCTACCTGAATCACGCAGTGCGGGTTACCCATCGAGACGACGCCGCACAATACTGTCTGCTCGGCGGCACGCATAATATAGGTCTTTTCCGCTTTGTTGGCGCGAAACGGCACGGCAGCGGGTTCGAAGTTCGGCTCGCCCATGTTCACGCGCACCAGTTCGTCGTCGGTGACGCTGAGCACCATCCGGCCATTGGCGGTGCTGACGCGGATATCGCGCTTGTTGGTCAGCCCTTTCAGCCGAACAAAGCGGGCAAAACAGCGTGCGCCATTGCCGCACTGGGAAACTTCGCTGCCGTCGGCGTTAAAAATGCGATAGTGGAAGTCCAGGTCAGGATCGTAAGGCGGCTCCACCACCAGCAGCTGGTCAAACCCCACGCCCACGTGCCGATCCGCCAGACGACGGATCAGTTCCGGGGAGAAAAAGACATTCTGCGTTACCGCGTCGACGACCATAAAGTCGTTGCCAAGGCCATGCATTTTAGAGAACTGCATCATTTGCTCCATTGCGCGGGTACAGAACGTAATCGTCAGAGATTGACCTGAGTCGGGCCGCCGTTATTGCCGCGATCGTTGGTATCCGGCGTAGATGACTCGATACCACTTTGCACTGGTTTTGTCGGCGGTGGTGCGTTTTTATCCTCTGGCGGGAAGTACAGTGGTCCCTTCAGTCCACAGCCGGTCAGGCTAAACAGAGTGACAAGAACGACAAGCGTTCGAAAGACGTTTTTCATGTAGAGGTTGCCCGTAAGTTCAAATCTGTTTCTATCATCGCAGGAGAAGACACAAAAGCAAGAGTTTGCCGCTTTCCTGCAACGGGAATTATTTAGCGTTATACTGCCGCCATCACGAAAAACAGGAATAAAACCATGAACGACAGTGAATTTCATCGCCTTGCCGATACCCTGTGGATGACCATCGAAGAGCGTATCGACGAGTGGGACGGCGACAGCGATATCGATTGTGAAATCAACGGCGGGATCCTGACCTTAAGCTTCGAAAACGGCAGCAAGATTATTATTAACCGGCAGGAGCCGCTTCACCAGGTGTGGCTGGCGGCGAAACAGGGCGGTTATCACTTTGATCTGAAAGGTGACGAGTGGATCTGCGACCGCAGCGGCGAAACGTTCTGGGATCTGCTGGAGCAGGCGGCGACCGCGCAGGCGGGTGAGAACGTGAGTTTCAGGTAGTTTTGTTGCCCGGTGGCGGCTACGCCTTACCGGGCCTACAACGGCTCGAACCATAGTCCGGGTAAGCGTGAGCGCCAACCGCAACAGCAGCTCGGACCGTAGGCCGGGTAAGCGTTAGCGCCACCCGGCAACAGCGGCTCGGACCGTAGGCCGGGTAAGCGTTAGCGCCACCCGGCAACAGCAGCTCAGACCGTAGGCCGGGTAAGCGTTCGCGCCACCCGGCAACCGCCGCTCAGACCGTAGGCCGGGTACGCGTGAGCGCCAACCGCAACAGCAGCTCGGACCGTAGGCCGGGTAAGCGTTAGCGCCACCCGGCAACAGCAGCTCAGACCGTAGGCCGGGTAAGCGTTAGCGCCACCCGGCAACAGCGGCTCAGACCGTAGGCCGGGTAAGCGTTAGCGCCAACCGGCGAAAAGGTTCAGGAGAAATACTGCTGCAACAGCGGCGCAGTTTCCTGGTTAGCGGGCGCCGCAGGGGTAATCGCCTGCGTACGGAACGGGATCACCTGCGCTCGTCCATCCACATTCACAATCTGGTAGAACTGCGGCAGGTTGAAGTTGATAAAGCTTGAGCCGTAGGTAAAGCGATCGTGCGAGGATGAATAGAACCGGCTGACGTCGCGCACCAGCTCCTCTTTGCTGCCTTCACAGTGGTGATACACCTCGGCACGGTTGGTTTCATCCAGAATGTAGATATTAAACCCGGCGTTATCGCCCGACTCCTCGAAGAAGAACTGAATAATCCCTTCACTCGCAAAGCCATCCACCACCTGCGGCAGCTTAACGTGGTTGGTTTCCACCTGAACCGACAGGCCATGCAGTTTGTTGTGTGAAATCGCGCCGTAGAATTCAATGGCGTTCTCCAGCTTCTGCACCGACACGTTCAGGCGCTCAAAGAACAGCCCCCAGGTCTGGCCGGAGACGCGCAGCGCTTTAAAGCGTCCGGTTTCATTCCGGGTGCTGGAAAGACGCAATTCGATGCACTCAGACACCAGCTGCTGCACGCGGGTACGAATCAGGCCGCGAAGGTGCTGGCTGTAGCAGAACACCTCCACGCTGTCCGGCGGCGCGGCGTCCTGGTGCATCTTGCCGAGGATCGTTTTCAGCGCCTCGATCATCGCCTGCTCGCCGTTAAAGTGCAGGGTACGCACTTCGTTCCACGAGTTGCGGTACAGCAGATCCACGCTGCCCACCAGGCAGTTTTGCTGCTCACCGAAGCTAAAGACGTCCAGCTTACGGAAGTCAAAGTGAACCACCTGATTGCGGAAGGCCGCCGTCGGGTCGTATTCCAGGTTGACGATGATCGCCAGATGGCGAATCTCACACGGGCTGTAGAGCGCTTTTGGCGTCGGCGCAGGCAGACGCAGTGGGAAGTGGTGCGAGACATCCGCCACCATCTCCTGCAATTTGGCTAAATCGACCACCTCGTTGCCCTTGATAAACAACCGGGTGCGTGAGGTGAGAAGGCCGTTAAACCAGGCCCAGGCCACCAGCTTGTTAAGGTAGCGGTTATACTCCAGCGGCTGATGGCTGATGATCGAATCCATGCTTGGCGCACGGTTGTACAGATACCACCCGGTGCGGTTTGCGCGGCCCGGCGGCACGTAGATAAAGGTCAGATTCGGTTCAGACAGGTCAGGCGAAATCTGTGGGTTCACCAGCGTTACCTTGCCCGGCAACGCTTCAAACGCGGCGTACAGTTTACGGGTCAGCACCCCGATATCCTGTGGGCTGGCAGAAACGCTAAGGTTGTTACGGCGGGCAAAGCGGATCAGGTTGCGGTAGCTCTGCATCATCGCATCAAGCAGCTCGTTGTGCGCCTCGCGCACCTGATCGATTTTCCAGTTGGCGCGGTTGTCGAGCATGGCGAGACGCGCTTCGTCCCATCCCCACTCTTTGACTAACTGGCTGACCACTTCACGGCGCCAGCCAACGCAGGCGCGCTCACGGCTCAGTTTTTCACAGACTTTGAGATAGAAACATCGACGCACCAGGTCAAGACGCGTAGCGTCATCAATGGCCGTCAGGTATTCGGTGACGCGTTCCAGCATCATGCAGTAGGCATCAAGCCCGTAGGAGACGATCTCCCCGTCGTGCAGACGCTGCTTAATATCTTTCGCCAGCAGACGCGGGGTGGGGTATTCCCAGGAGTAGGCTTCCAGCAGCAGGGTTTTCAGCACCGCTTTGTACGGTGAATCAATGCTCTTATAGAGCTGCCAGAGGCTTGCACCAAAGTACTCTTCGGCGGACAGGGAGCTCAGACCGCCCAGATCCAGCCACTCGTTTGGCGTCAGTACGCCCTGCGAGTAAAGCGACATGACGTAGTCGTCATAATTCTCTTCTTCATCGCACGGCACCATATTCCACAGAATACGTTTTCCGGCCAGGCGAACCGCAGTACGGTAAAACTCATCCAGCAACAGAATGTGCTGAGTCGAGCCGCAGTCTTCACCACCCAGACTGCCGCTTTCGTTATGGCGGAAACGGTTTTCATCAATCAGGAAGAAGCTCACTTCCACGCCGAGCGACGCCGCCCAGCTCTCCAGCAGACTGCATTTACGCTGCAACAGCTGGCGCTCTTCATTGTCGAGCCAGGACTGATGGCAGACCCAGATATCCAGGTCAGAAGAACAACTTTGCCCAACCGATGACGTGCTGCCCATGGAGTAAACCCCGGTAATCGGCAGCTCGCCTTTCGGCGAAACCTGCGGCGGCATACCACGGTAAAGCTCAAGTTCAGTCAGATAGTGCTGTTGGGTTTCATCAGGCGTGAAGAGGCAAATGCCCTGGGGAACGTTACCATCGAGGTAACCCGGCATTAGCGGATGGTGATAGTGCAACAATGTCGGCAGTAGACTGTATACCTGCTGGAAAGCAGGGCCCATGGCAGCAAGCGCGCGATCCACACGCAATTGATTGATGGCATCCAGTCTCTGTTTCAGAGTCTCAATATAGAGGTACAAGACGTATCGCCTGATGTTTCCGGGTGACGCACGCCAGTCAAAACAGAACAAGCAGCGGACCCGCAGTATTTCAAAAAATAACCGTTACCCTTTTTCGCCTTGTTGTTTTCTGGTGGTACAGACGAAAAAATGGTCTAAAACGTGATCAATTTAACACCTTGCCGGTTGACCGTAAAGAAAGATGCGCTACATACAAGTGTAGCACCGTTCTGTACGTGTAAATTCCTGAATACGGCGGTGGCTGACGCGAACGCCGCCCTGTCCCTCTCACTCTTCATCAACCGTAAAACTGCCATCCGAGTGTCAACAATGTTAGGATGGTTAGCGATTGATAATGACGGTAACAAGCATGTTAGACAATGTTTTGAGAATTGCCACACGCCAAAGTCCTCTTGCGCTCTGGCAGGCACATTATGTTAAGCAGCGCCTGGAAGCCTGCCACACCGGATTACGCGTTGAGCTGGTGCCAATGGTCACGCGTGGCGATGTCATTCTTGATACGCCGCTGGCCAAAGTGGGCGGAAAGGGTCTGTTTGTCAAAGAGCTGGAGCTGGCATTGCTTGAGAACCGCGCCGATATCGCCGTGCATTCGATGAAGGATGTGCCCGTTGAGTTCCCGAAAGGGCTGGGGCTGGTGACCATCTGCGAGCGCGAGGATCCGCGCGATGCGTTTGTCTCTAATCGCTATGACTCGCTTGATGCGTTGCCGGCAGGCAGCGTGGTCGGCACGTCAAGTTTACGCCGCCAGTGTCAGCTGGCTGAACGTCGCCCGGATCTGGTGATTCGCTCGCTGCGTGGGAACGTCGGCACACGCCTTGGCAAGCTGGATAACGGCGACTACGATGCCATTATTCTTGCGGTTGCGGGCCTGAAACGCCTGGGGCTGGAAGAACGTATTCGCGTGGCGTTGCCGCCGGAGCTGTCGCTCCCCGCCGTCGGCCAGGGTGCCGTCGGCATTGAGTGTCGTCTGGATGATGCGCGTACTCAGGCACTGCTCGCGCCGCTGAATCATGACGATACCGCCGTTCGCGTAAAAGCCGAGCGCGCGATGAATACTCGCCTCGAAGGAGGCTGTCAGGTGCCAATTGGCAGCTATGCTGAATTAACTGACGGTGAGCTGTGGCTGCGTGCGCTGGTTGGCGCGCCGGACGGCTCGCAGATGGTTCGCGGTGAACGTCGCGGCAAGCCGCAGGATGCCGAGGCGCTTGGCGTATCGCTGGCGGAAGAGCTGCTGAATAACGGCGCGCGTGAAATTCTGGCTGAGGTCTATAACGGAGAGCCCCCTGCATGAGCATACTTGTCACCCGCCCTTCTCCCGCAGGAGAGCAGTTAGTGAGCCGTCTGCGCGCACTGGGGCAGGTGGCCTGGAGTTTTCCGTTGATTGAATTCTCCCCCGGTCGCGAGCTGCCTACGCTCGCTGACCAGATGCGTGCCTTGCAGGAAGGTGATCTGCTCTTTGCGCTATCGCAGCATGCCGTGGAATTTGCCCATGCGCAGCTACAACAGCAGGGCGTTAACTGGCCCCACGCACTCCGCTATTTCGCCATCGGGCGCACCACGGCGCTGGCCTTACATACCGCGAGCGGAATCGATGTTCGTTACCCGTTAGATCGGGAAATCAGCGAAGTCTTGCTACAATTACCTGAATTACAAACTATTGCCGGAAAGCGTGCGCTCATTTTGCGCGGCAACGGTGGCCGCGAACTGCTGGGCGAGACGCTGCGCGAACGCGGCGCAGACGTGACGTTTGTGGAGTGCTATCAGCGCTGTGCAAAACACTATGATGGCGCGGAAGAAGCCATGCGCTGGCATGCGCGCGGCATTAATACGCTGGTGGTTACCAGCGGTGAAATGTTACAACAGCTTTGGTCGCTGATTCCGCTTTGGTATCGCGAAAACTGGTTACTCCGCTGTCGGCTTCTGGTCGTCAGCGAGCGTCTGGCGAACCACGCCCGGGAACTGGGCTGGCAGGATATTCGGATCGCTGATAACGCCGACAACGATGCGCTGCTGCGCGCATTACAATAACTCTCAAATGGGAAGCCATAATGACGGAACACGAAAAATCCTCCGCCGTGGTTGAAGAGACCAGGGAGACTGTGGACACCACGTCACAGCCAGAGACGACAGACAAAACCGTTGAGAAGAAAAACGGCAGCAACAAAACCAGCCTCACGCTGAGCGTGATTGCCATCGCGATTGCGCTGGCCGCAGGCGTGGGTCTCTACGGACTGGTGAAGAAACAAGGCACCAACCAGACGGCCACCAGCGACGCGCTGGTTAACCAAATCACCGCCCTACAGAAAACGCAGGAGACGCAAAAAGCTGAGCTGGAAGGCGTGATCAAACAGCAGGCTGCCGCCCTCGCCGACGCGAACAGCAAACGTGAAGAGTTGACCAAACAGCTGAGCGAAGTGCAGGAGAAAGTCGCCACGATTTCGGGAACCGATGCCAAAACCTGGCTGCTCTCACAGGCCGATTTTCTGGTGAAGCTGGCCGGGCGCAAGCTCTGGAGCGATCAGGATGTCACCACCGCCGCCGCGCTGCTGAAAAGCGCCGACGCAAGCCTGGCCGATATGAACGATCCGAGCCTCATCAACGCACGCCGCGCTATTACGGAAGATATCGCCAGCCTGTCTGCGGTTTCTCAGGTCGACTACGACGGTATCATCCTTAAGGTAAATCAGCTCTCCAACCAGATTGATAACCTTCAGCTGGCCGATAACAACGACGATGACTCCCCGATGGATTCCGACGGTACCGAGCTGTCCAGCTCCCTGAGCGAATGGCGTATCAACCTGCAAAAGAGCTGGCAGAACTTTATGGACAGCTTTATTACCATTCGCCGCCGCGATGAAACCGCCGTGCCGCTGCTGGCACCGAACCAGGATGTTTATCTGCGCGAAAACATTCGCTCCCGCCTGCTGGTGGCTGCTCAGGCCGTACCGCGTCACCAGGAAGAGACCTACAAGCAGGCGCTGGATAACGTTTCAACGTGGGTACGTGCTTACTACGATACCAATGACGCAACCACGACCGCGTTCCTGGAGGATATCGACAAGCTGAGCCAGCAAAACATCACCATGAACGTGCCGGACAAGCTGGAAAGCCAGCCGATTCTGGAGAAGATCATGCAGACGCGCGTGCGTAACCTGCTGGCCCAGCCGGGCGTTCCGGCAGAGCGCCCGGCTGAAGCACCTGCCGCCGCGCCAGCGCCTGAAAGCGCGCCGCAAGGAGAGTGATGATGCTAAAAGTCTTCTTACTCTTCATCCTGCTGATCGCCGGAATTGTACTGGGGCCGATGCTCGCGGGTCACCAGGGTTACGTATTGATCCAGACCGATAACTACAACGTCGAAACCAGCGTGACAGGGCTGGTGATCATCCTGATCCTGGGTGTGGTCGTCCTGCTGGCAGTGGAATGGATCCTGCGTCGGATTTTCCGTACCGGGGTTCACACGCGCGGCTGGTTCGTTGGCCGTAAGCGCCGTCGCGCCCGTAAGCAGACCGAGCAAGCGTTGCTGAAGCTGGCCGAAGGCGACTATCAGCAGGTTGAAAAGCTGATGTCGAAAAATGCCGACCATGCAGAACAGCCGGTTGTTAACTATCTGCTGGCCGCTGAGGCGGCGCAACAGCGAGGCGATGAGGCCCGCGCCAATCAGCATCTTGAACGCGCGTCTGAGCTCTCTACTAAGGATCCGATTCCGGTTGAGATCACCCGCGTTCGTCTGCAACTGGCGCGCAATGAAAACCATGCCGCACGTCACGGCGTTGACCGTCTGCTGGAAATCACCCCTCGTCATCCGGAAGTGCTGCGTCTTGCGGAGCAGGCATACATTCGGACAGGTGCCTGGGGTTCGCTGCTGGACATTATCCCTTCCATGGCGAAAGCCGACGTGGGCGATGATGAACATCGTGATGAACTTCAGCGTCTGGCCTGGATTGGCCTGATGGATCAGGCGCGCGCCGATCTTGGCAGCGACGGCCTGAAAACCTGGTGGAAAAACCAGAGCCGCAAAACGCGCCAGCAGGTTCCCCTTCAGGTGGCTATGGCAGAACATCTGATTGAGTGTGACGACCATGACACCGCGCAGGAGATCCTTCTCGACGGTCTCAAGCGACAGTATGATGACCGCCTGGTGATGGTCATCCCGCGTCTGAAAACCAACAATCCGGAACAAATAGAAAAAGCACTGCGCCAGCAGATCAAAACCGTGGGCGATCGTCCGCTGCTGTGGAGTACGCTTGGCCAGTCTTTGATGAAACACGGCGAGTGGCAGGAGGCGAGTCTCGCCTTCCGCGCTGCGCTGAAGCAACGCCCGGACGCATTTGATTACGCCTGGCTTGCTGATTCGCTGGACAAGCAGCACAAGCCGGAAGAGGCCGCAGCCATGCGGCGTGATGGGCTTCTGCTTACGCTACACAATAACGGAACGCAGCAGTAATTATCCAGGAGGCCAGATGGCCTCCTTTTTTGTACCCATAAAAAAACGCCTGCTATAAAAGCAGGCGTTAAAACAGGTCTGTAAGACAACATATTTGGTGCTTCACTCAACGTTATGTCCATGGTGTTTGATGAGGCCGAAGCGACATCTGTCAGTGGACGATAAGCACCGTAAACGGCTCTGCGTCATTCCTGAGTTTATGAGGCCTTAGGGCGAACATAAGAGATGGAATGAGCATCTACACGCATATTATTGCATGTAATGTGCCAGGTTTACACGCATAACTTTTACATCGCGCAACATTTTAAGATAAAAGGAAATTATGTTGTTAAGAGACGCCTTACGCCATACAAAATCGCGCTAAGGGCGGAAATCTGTCGTCACCAGGAGACAGGTTAAGAGAGAAAATAATAAATTCTTTATTATTAAAGGCTTATATGTCGCTGAATCGCGACAAGGATATAGAGTGTTGTCGGGGAATGGCTACAGGATGAAAAAGCGCAGAAAACAAAAAACCCCGCCGAAGCGGGGTTCAAAATTGGTCGGCGAGAGAGGATTCGAACCTCCGACCCACTGGTCCCAAACCAGTTGCGCTACCAAGCTGCGCTACTCGCCGATGTACTGCTTTTTTGAATTTTTAGTTCAACTCATTAAAAGTCGTGGTGCGAGGGGGGGGACTTGAACCCCCACGTCCGTAAGAACACTAACACCTGAAGCTAGCGCGTCTACCAATTCCGCCACCTTCGCAATTCACAACTCTTTCAATAATGGGGTGGCTAATGGGATTCGAACCCACGACAACTGGAATCACAATCCAGGGCTCTACCAACTGAGCTATAGCCACCACTGTATTCTTTCACGCGGTTCTGACTACTTCTCAGACCACCGCAGCTCTAGCGCCGGGACTAAAATGGCGCGCCCGACAGGATTCGAACCTGAGACCTCTGCCTCCGGAGGGCAGCGCTCTATCCAGCTGAGCTACGGGCGCTTAGCGCCGTTGCGGGGCTGGATATTACGTACCTCCGACCCCGCTGTCTAGTGCTTTTTTGAAAAAAATGCGCGTTTGGTTATGGTTTGCACATTTTGCCGCTTATTCCTCCACTTTATGGGCGGAGCCACGGCGACCCAGGCCAAAAAGTTTATATGCAGCTGTGACGGCAGCCAGGAAGATCATCCCGACAAACAGCGACATGCGGGTATCTTCATTAAAGTACATTCCAATTAATACGCAAATCAGGAACGCCATCGTCAAATAGTTCGCATACGGGAACAGAATGGAACGGAATGGATGGCTGGCGATCGCTTCTTTGTGCGCCTGTCGGAAACGCAGCTGGCTAATCAAAATGACAAACCACGGTACCATCCCCGGCAGCACGCTGGCGCTATAAACATAAACAAACACGCGCTGCGGATTCGGGATGATGTAGTTCAGGCAAGAGCCAATCAGCAGAATCACAATCGACACCGCTACGCCCGCCACCGGTACACCCACGCGGGAGACTTTACCCATCACCGCCGGCAGCTGTTTGTTTTGCGAGAGCGCGTAAAGCATACGCCCACAGCTGTACATTCCGCTGTTACAGCCGGAGAGCGCCGCCGTCAGCACCACAAAGTTGATAATGGCGGCTGCCGCCGTGATGCCAATCTTAGCGAAGGTTAAGACAAACGGGCTGCCGGTGGTGCCGATCTCGTTCCATGGGAAAATGGTCACGATAACGAAGATCGCGCCCACATAGAAAATCAGGATACGCCACAGCACCTTGCCTACCGCGCTACGCAGCGTGACCTGTGGGTTTTTCGCCTCACCAGCGGTAATGCCGATCAGCTCAACGCCCTGATAGGAGGCGACAACGATACAGAGTGCCGTCAGAAAGCCCTTCCAGCCGCCCGCAAAGAAGCCGCCGTGCCCGGTCAGGTTACCAAAACCGATAGCGTGCCCGCCGTTACCGAAGCCAAAGAAGATGACCCCAAGGCCAACGACAATCATCACGATGATGGTGGTGACTTTGATCATCGCAAACCAGAACTCGATTTCGCCGTAAAGACGAACGGCGGCAAGGTTCGCCAGCGCCACCAGCCCTACGGCAATAAGCGCGGGTATCCACTGGGCCATCTCCGGGAACCAGAACTGCACGTAGACCCCGATGGCGGTGATCTCCGAAATCCCCACGGCCATCCACATAAACCAGTACGACCAGGCCGTGAGATAACCAAAGAACGGGCTCATATACCGGTGGGCGTAAACGGCGAAAGAGCCCGTCACCGGCTCCAGAAACAGCATTTCGCCCATTGAGCGCATGATGAAGAAGACGAACAGTCCGGCAATAATATACGCCAGCAGGACGGAAGGCCCCGCCCACTTCAGCGTGCTTGCCGAGCCCATAAACAGGCCAACGCCGATAGTCCCGCCCAGCGCGATCAGTTCAATATGTCGAGCTTCCAGCCCACGCTGAAGCTCCGGTTTTTTCTCTGCCATAATTCCTCGGTTGTGTTTGCTGTTTCCCGACTTGTTGCCGGGTATTGTTTTGAGGGGTACTGAAATACGGAGCGAATGGTTTCTTAAATTCTGGCAAATGGCAAACAATGCATTAAAAAAATGAATGCATTGCACATAAACTCAGCAGTTTTGCGGGGGGCGTTGCAGCGCGAACAGCAGATCGCGCTGCATATTGATTACATTTTCCCGGTGTAGTGCCAGGCGAGGTAGCGCAGAAGGCGAATCTGTCGTTTTATACGCGTCGGTTGGGAGAGCAGGCGGTAGAGCCACTCCAGCCCCAGGTTTTGCCAGACTTTGGGCGCACGCTTAACGTGGCCGGTAAAGACGTCGTAGGTGCCGCCAACGCCCATATAAAGCGCATCCGGGCTGACCAGACGGCAATCGCGCATCAGTATTTCCTGGCGCGGCGACCCCATAGCGACAGTGACAATTTTCGCCCCGCTGTCGCGCACGCGCTCATATAACGCCAGGCGATCTTCCGGCCTGAAATAGCCATCCTGGCTGCCCACTATGTTAACATTCCACTGGTTACGCAGCTTTTGTTCGGTCTGCGCCAGCACCTCTGGCTTGCCGCCGATCAAAAATACCGGCGTGCCTTCAGCGCCTGCGCGCTCCATAAGCCGCTCCCAAAGGTCAGCACCCGCCACGCGAGACACATTAGCGTCTGGAAACTTTTTACGAATTGAACGCACCACGCTAATACCGTCTGCGTATTTAAACTCCGCGGCTTCAATCAGGCTTTTCACTTCCGCATTATCTTCAACCGCCAGCATTTTTTCTGCGTTGATGGCCACCAGCGTGCCCGACTTCATCTGCCCGTCCGCGAACAGAAAATCCAGCGCGTGCTGCATGTCACGCCAGCCAATCAGCTGTAGCCCGCGCAGCGCATAACGCGGGGCTGAAGTTGTATCCGTCATGATAATCCCTACTCAGACTTGCGACAGCGTTGTGCTGCCCTGTGGCTCACGTCTGTGCACAAGCCCTGCACTGTCAAACAACCAGTACAGCAGTTTTGCCAGCAGCAGACAGAGTCCGAAAACGACCATAAAGAACACCACGCGTGAGACGAATGAATCCAGCCCCTCGCGCGCCAGAACGATCATATTGAAAATGGCACCGAAACAGAAACTGTGCAAAACAGCGGCTTTGTAGCGGTTGGTCTCTTCGTTACCCAGCGTATATAGCCAGTCGAACCATTTTATTATCAGCCCTACCGCGATCGCGCCAGGCAGGATAAACCACGTTCCGCCCATCACTACCAGCGAGCCAATCAGGGTTGGGGAAATCGCCAGACCCGAATGGTTGTTCAGCACTTCCCAGGTGAAGTAGTTCGCCGTGTTCAGGACAATGCCGGGACGATCGGGCCACAGCCACGTCGGTATAAAGACATAGAAATCGCGAACAATCGGCGCCAGCCCCTGGAATTCGATCTTGTCGTAGTTTTGCAGCAGTAATGCCAGGTTTTCCCACGGCGAGAAGGTGTCGCGCGTCAGATACAGGAAGGTGTAAAACGCTTCGTCGCCGGCCACGTTCAGCCCGTAGCGCTTCAGCGCCAGCCAGAACATCCCCACAATGCCAAAGACGCCTGCCGCCGCCAGCATCCACAGCGAGATCCAGCCGCGAATAATGCCGATAAACAGGAAAATCGCGAAGGCGATAATGATGTTGGCGCGGGTGCCGCCGACGATCATGTAGGTCAGAATGCCAAATGCGACGGTGCTGACCAGGAAGAATAGCCAGGCTTTGCTGTCCTGACGCAGGAAAAAGACCACCAGCATCGCCGGGATAAAGAAATAGAAGAAACGCTTGAGCGCGACGCCGGAGACTTCGGCGGAGAAAATCTGGCTATAGGACTGCAACTTAAACAGTAAAAAGCCGTTATGCATGAAGAAAATCGCCACGCTAACGAGGGCGATAGTCATCAGCATAACCCACGTCAGATGGGTTTCTACCCGGTTCATGGTAAACAGCGGACGACGAGGGGTGGTGTCTTTTGCCGCTCGCAGGCGCGTTTTATAAGTGACGTAGTACACCGCGTAGAAGCAGCTCGCAGAGAGCAGCGCCTGCAACAAGATTTCCGGCGGCGCGACGCCAACATCAAAGCGGAACACGAGGATGCTGGTCAGCGGGAAGCCAAAGAAAAAGGTCAGCAAAAACAGCAGCGAGAAGAATACGTTGAAGTTAAAACGTACCCGCCGGAATTCAAACCAGGTGAGCGTGGCGATAAACAGCGTGCTCAGCAGCCAGACCACCAGCAAGCCGCTAAACTGCAACTGGCTCATGCGTTGTCTCCTGAAGCAATACGCAGCGCGCGGTGCCACGGCGTGAGGTAGTTCGGGCTGAAAAAGTCGATGCTATTTTTATCCACCAGCGTGAGCTGACGCTGCGCTTCCCGTACCACCTCGACATTAAGCGTGTCAGAGGTAAACAGCACCGGAATATGCTGCTCGGCCATGTCCTGCCAGAACGGGTTTTCGCGGTTGAGCACGCAGGGTACGCCCGCCTGAATCAGCAGACACAGCGTGCCAATCCCCTGCTGACGGGCAAAGATGAAATAGCCCAAATCGCATTTTCGCAGCAGCGCGAGATAGTCATCAAATTCCAGCTTATCGCTGAGAATGTGCAGGTTTTCTGCGCTAAACAGCGCAAGCCCCTGCTGGCGAACTTCATCGATGTAGGCGTCGTTATTGGCGGGATAGCCCATCGGCACCACCACGTTCACCGTGTCGCCAAACTGCTGATGCACCGCCCTCAGCGCCGCGACATGCTCGTTACTGCGATCGCCGGAATTCCCCACCAGGATGGTCAGCTTGCCCTCTCGAACCGTGTCATTCGCCATGGTGTTCAGCGCCGGATCCATACGGGTCGGGAAATAGAGCAGCTCCCCGCGAACCTTCGGGTGCTGTTTAGCAAAATAGTTGAGATCGCCTCGGGTAGCAAAAACGCAGCCCACGCGCGCCTGCGCCAGACGACGCAGCGGATAGAAAAGTCGGAACTTCCAGCCACGGGAGACTTCGTAGAGATCCGCTCCCCAGATATGCCAGCTGAACTGAGAAGGTTTGATCCCGCCGCTTAACAGCGCCAGCCACAGTCCGGTATTGAACTGTCCATGGAAGAAGAAACGTTGGCTTCGATCCGCTTTGGCTTTAGCAACCACGGCCTTCGTCAGCGCCGCTTTGTCTGGCCAGAAGGTAATATGCAATGCCGGACACGCCGCGCTCAGGCCGTTATCGCATCCAACGACCATAAACTCACGCGCATCGGGCGTGCCGGATGCCAGTTCATCGTTGAAGAACCGCAGAACGGTCTGGTTATGATGCGGGATATCCGATCCCAGTATGTGTATCAGTGCAGTCATGCGCGTTTACGCCAAAGTAAAAATACGCCGCAACAGGCAGCGAAATAAACGATATAAGTTGCCATATAGGCCTGCGCCGCCCCCAGCGCACCGTGGGTGGGGATCAGCCAGTGAGAAAATGCCGTTAGCAGCGCAAACTGGCCGATCTCTGCCAGGATATACAACCGCAGCGAAGCCTTCGCAATCACCAGATAGCCGAAAACGTATGCCCCCACTTTCAGCACATCGCCGACCAGTTGCCAGGCAAACAGATCGCGCATGGCGGTAAACTTCGCCGAAAACAGCAGCCAGATGGCGAAATCACGCAGTAACCAGACGGTAAAGCTGGCGATCGCAACGGCCGGCAACACGAAACGCAGGGCGCGAAAAATCTCGCGGGTAATATCCTGCCTGGACGTCAGGCGCGATAAGGTTGGCAGCAAATAGACGCTAAAGGAAGCCGTAATAAATTGGAGGTAAGCATCTGAAATGCTGCTTACGCCCTGCCAGATCCCCACTTCATCCCAGCTGTAATGCGCTGCCAGCAGGTTTCGCATCATCACGTAAGCCACGGGAAGCGTTACCGAAGTGATGAGCGCCATCAGGGTAAACTTTCCTAGCTGCCCCGCCAGCATCTTGTCCCACTGCGGTTTCAGGTAACTCAGCGGGACATTGCCTCTGCGCATCAGCATAAACGCTGCCGGAATGACAACGAGCGCAGGCACCAGCGCCAGCCCCAGCAGCGCGCCTTCATAGCCGCCCAGTCGATAGCAAAAGTAGTAGGCGATAACGCCGATGATGCTGCCGAGGATCAGCGCCAGCGCATTCCCGGCGGCATCACGGAAGCCTTTCATCAGCGCCAGCAGCAGGTTCGCCCAGGCGATGCCCATTTGAACGAACGCCACCAGGCGCACCAGTCCCTGATAGTGCGTGTGTCCGAACAGTCCCTGACTAACAGGTGCCGCCGCCAGCAAAAAGACGATGGCCAGCAACGTAGAGAAGCCCAGCACCATAGCAGAGGAGGTGCCCACCACCGTGCGAAGCTTTTCGGCATCGTCATGATGCTGCGCGACGTATTTGGTGACGCCATTGAATATCCCGGCACCTGCCAGCACGCCAAGCACCGTGACCAGCTGGCGGAAGTTCCCTGCCAGCCCAACGCCTGACGGACCAAATGAGACGGCCAGCAGCTTGACGACCAATAACCCGGCGCCAATTTTTACTAGCGTGGACGCTGCCGTCCACACCGACGCTTTTGCCAGAGACATATCAGGCGAAATAACTCAGAAGCGAATTGATCACCGTACGCTGGTTCACCGGCGCGAGGTTGTAGAACAGGGGCAGGCGGAGCAGACGTTCGCTCTCTTTGGTGGTGTAGCGGTCTTCACCGGCAAACATCCCGAAGGCTTCGCCAGCCGGGCTGGAGTGCAGCGGAATATAGTGGAATACCGCCATAATTTCCGCCTCTTTCAGCCAGGCAATCAGCTTGCTGCGATCGTCGTTATCGCGCAGCTTGATGTAGAACATGTGAGCGTTGTGGATGCAGTCTGCCGGAATAGTCGGCAGTTCAATACGTCCGGCTTTTGCCAGCGGCTCCAGCGCGTCGTAGTAGGTTTGCCACAGGGAGAGGCGTTGCAGATTGATGCGCTCTGCCGCTTCCAGCTGCGCCCAGAGATACGCGGCCTGCAAGTCCGCCATCAGGTAGCTTGAGCCGATATCGCGCCAGGTGTATTTATCCACCTGACCGCGGAAGAACTGGCTGCGGTTGGTCCCTTTTTCACGGATCACTTCCGCACGCTCCACAAGGGCACGATCGTTAATCAGCGTCGCGCCGCCTTCGCCGCCTGCGGTGTAGTTTTTAGTTTCGTGGAAGCTAAAGCAGCCGATATGACCGATGGTTCCCAGCGCGCGACCTTTGTAGGTGGACATCACGCCCTGCGCGGCGTCTTCCACCACGAACAGGTTGTGCTTTTTGGCGATGGCCATGATGGTGTCCATTTCACAGGCCACGCCCGCGTAATGCACCGGAACAATCGCCCGCGTTTTGTCGGTGATCGCCGCTTCAATCAGCGTTTCGTCGATGTTCATGGTATCCGGACGGATATCCACAAACACGATTTTCGCCCCGCGCAGGACAAACGCGTTCGCCGTGGAGACGAAGGTGTAGCTCGGCATGATCACTTCATCGCCGGGCTGAATATCCAGCAGCAGCGCGGCCATTTCGAGCGATGCGGTGCAGGACGGCGTCAGCAGCACCTTGGCACTGTGAAAACGTTGCTCCATCCACTGCTGGCAGCGACGGGTAAAACCACCGTCGCCACAGAGCTTGCCGCTGCCCATAGCCGACTGCATGTAATCAAGTTCAGTGCCCACAACGGGAGGCGCGTTAAATGGAATCATCTTGTCACCTGTATAACCAGTAGGCGGTGGCGTCAATGCTGGCACCACTCGCAATATAACGTTTAAGCGCAGCGGTGTTGCCCATCTGGGTTGCGACCCGCAGCGTCGATACCTGTTGTTGCTCCGCCCAGTGCAGCGCCGCCTGCATGAGTTTTTCGCCCATGCCGCGCCCGGCTAACAAACCGATGCGCGCCTCTTGCTCGTTGAGCCTGCGAAGCGAAACAAAACCCTGAATCTGCCCACCGGCAGTACGGAACACCAGACAGACGTGGTCAAACGTGCCTTTAACCGCATTCTCTATCCACCGGGCATAAAAGCGGCCGCTGTCATCGGGCGCATACCAGGGCGCCCGGAAACGGCTTTGAGCGAAAGCCAGCGCCGCCATCTTGCGCAGCGCGGGGATATCCTGCTCCGTTGCAATTTCCGCGCCCGGTGAGCCGTGGCGGGCCACGGTAACAGAGAGATCAACCTCGCCCTCGACCAGCCGGAATCCGTGCTGCTGGAGCGCGTCCAGCAGATCGGCGCGGTCCGCCGGGATCTTAGCCTGAACGCGCTGCCAGGCGCTGAAGTCTGCGTCCTGCAACGCAGGAGCGTTATCGCGCAGACGCACTATCGCTGAGGGGAGCGAAAAAAATACGCTTTCCCACTCAAGGGACTCCAGCACGCCGTTGAGAGTAATCAACGCCAAACGCCCTTAGTATCAACAATATACTGCTGACGCACGGCATCAGCGGAGACCGCTTTAAACGCATTGTGATCCACCAGCAGCACCAGCACATCCGCCGTCGCCAGCGCGTCATCCAGTGCGGTAAGGGTGCAGTGACCGGCAAGTTTTGCCGGCAACGCATGAATATTCGGCTCAACCACCAGCGTTTCACCGCTGTGCCAGGCTGCGATCGTTTCGGCAATTTCCATTGCCGGGCTTTCGCGAAGATCGTCAATATTCGGTTTGAATGCCAGACCAAAGCAGGCAATTTTCAGCTCACTGGCACGTTTACCGCTGTCGGCGAGGCAATCCGCCACCGTGGCTTTCACCTGGTTGATAACCCAGTGCGGTTTGTGGTCGTTTACTTCGCGCGCGGTGCGAATCAGGCGTGCCTGTTCCGGATTCTGCGCCACGATAAACCACGGATCGACAGCGATACAGTGCCCACCCACACCCGGCCCCGGCTGAAGGATGTTCACGCGTGGGTGACGATTGGCAAGGCGAACAAGTTCCCAGACGTTAATCCCCTGATCGGCGCAAATCAACGACAGTTCATTCGCAAATGCAATGTTAACATCGCGGAAGCTGTTTTCGGTCAGTTTGCACATCTCGGCGGTGCGGGAGTTGGTCACCACGCATTCGCCTTCAAGGAAGATCTTATACAGCTCGCTGGCGCGCGCGGAGCAGACTGGGGTCATGCCGCCAATCACGCGGTCATTTTTAATCAGTTCCACCATCACCTGGCCTGGCAGTACGCGCTCAGGGCAGTAGGCGATGTTGATATCGGCCTGGTCGCCCGCCTGCTGGGGGAAGCTGAGATCGGGACGCGCCTCGGCCAGCCACTGTGCCATCTGCTCGGTTGCCCCAACAGGTGAAGTGGACTCAAGAATAACCAGTGCCCCTTTCTTCAGCACAGGCGCAATGGATTTTGCCGCCGCCTCGACGTAAACCATGTCAGGCTCGTGATCGCCTTTAAAGGGCGTAGGCACCGCAATCAGGTACGCATCGGCTTCTACCGGCGTGGTGCTGGCGCGCAGGAAGCCACCGTCCACCGCCTTTTTCACCACGCGATCGAGATCGGGCTCCACGATATGAATTTCGCCACGGTTGATGGTTTCTACCGCATGCGCGTTGATATCTACGCCAATAACCTGCTTTTGACGAGAGGCAAAGGCCGCCGCAGTAGGCAGCCCGATATAGCCGAGACCAACAACAGAGATGGTAGTAAAACTCATAGCGTTACCCGATTGTGTTTAAGTGCGTGCAAAATACGTCCACAAGCCTGCCCGTCCCCGTACGGGTTATGGGCACGGCTCATCGCCTGATACTCTTCTTCGTCATGCAGTAAGCGCGTGACCTCTTCGACAATACGATGCGGATCCGTTCCCACCAGACGCACGGTACCGGCAGTGACCGCTTCCGGACGTTCAGTGGTTTCGCGCATCACCAGTACCGGCTTACCGAGGGAAGGCGCCTCTTCCTGAATGCCGCCAGAATCGGTCAGGATCAGCCAGGCGTGGTTCATCAGCCAGACAAATGGCAGATAGTCCTGCGGCTCTATCAGGAGCACGTTTTCCACGTGGCCCAGGATACGGTTGACCGGTTCGCTGACGTTAGGGTTAAGGTGCACCGGATAGACAATCTGCACATCCTCATTCTGCGCGGCGATTTCAGCCAGCGCGTGGCAGATTTGCTCAAAGCCACGGCCAAAACTTTCGCGGCGGTGTCCCGTCACCAGAATCGTTTTCTTGCCGTTGTTCAGGAACGGATAGCGCGCAGCGAGTTCTGCCTGAAGCTCGCTGTTAGCCAGCACGCGGTCACGCACCCAAATCAGCGCATCAATGACCGTATTGCCGGTAACGAAGATTTTGCTGTCGCTGATATTTTCGCGCAGCAGGTTCTGACGTGAGTTCTCGGTTGGCGCAAAATGGTACATCGCCAGGTGACCGGTGAGCGTTCGGTTGGCCTCTTCCGGCCACGGGGAATAAAGATTGCCGGTACGCAGTCCCGCTTCGACATGGCCAACAGGGATACGCTGATAGAACGCGGCCAGGCTGGTCGCCACGGTGGTGGTGGTGTCGCCGTGCACCAGCACTACATCCGGCTTGAACGACTCCAGAATAGGCTTTAATTCTTGCAGAATACGGCAGGTGATTTCCGTCAGTCCCTGTCCCGGTTTCATTATATTGAGATCGTAATCCGGGACGATAGAAAAGAGGGTTAAGACCTGATCGAGCATCTCACGGTGCTGGGCAGTCACGCACACTTTCGCTTCAATATCAGGATCTCTGGCCAGCGCATGAACCAGAGGCGCCATCTTGATGGCCTCCGGCCTGGTGCCAAATACGGTTAGTACTTTCACATCGATTCTCTTCGATTAGACGATGAAGGCCGAAGCCTTCATCGTAGACGGCGTTCTTAGTTTGTGCGGCGACGCAATAACGCTACGCCAGCGCCAGTCAGTGCGCCCACAATCCCCCACATGATCATCAGGAATGCGCGACGCGGACTATCGCGTTTTACAGGCTCTTCAGGCGTTCTTAAATAACGATAGGTCTGAAAACGCGGGTCCAGCGTTGGACCGACGTTGAGCGTATTGAGCATGGCGCGGTTTTGGTCGTAATCAAGGTCAAAGTCAGGGCCAACGGCCTGGATATTTTCCAGACGTGCCTGAAGCATTGGGCGACCAAGAAGGAACATTTCTGAATCAGGGAGTTCGTCAGCCGGAACATCCGTTTCGCTACGGGAAATATTGTGCTGTTCCGCAATCTTCAGCGCCTGCTCAATATTATGCACGCGACGGGCGAAGATGGCCTTAGCGACCTCTTCCTGACGTTTGACCTGCGCTTTCATCTGAATAGTACGCGCAGCCCAGGCGCCTTTCAGCTCGTCATTCAGATGACTGGCCGCACGCTGGCTGGCAAAAGCAACGTACTGACGCAACAGGTTATTGGCGTCCGGCGCCGTTTCCGCAATCAGCTTCACGCTGTCGCTAACGTTACGGAGCACATCGCCAGGCATAAACTGAATGTTGTTGATTAAATCATCCAGCAGCGCGGCATCCGCTTTGCTGTTACCGACCATGCGCTGCTTGTAGTAGTCTGTCTGGGACCAGAAATCGCGACGTGTATCCCACGAAGCCAGCTGCATCACAAACTCTTTGTAGGACTCATCCATCACCGAGGCCTGATCCGGGGTCGCCAGATTGGCCTTGATATCAAGATTACGCAGGAATTGCTGCTGGGAGTAGTAGCCTCCAAGCATATTCACCGTTGGTCGGTCTGTGATCGCTGTGGCGCTCCACTCTTGTTTCGCAAAGAAGGTGTAGGCAAGCGCTAACAGCGCGAACCCCAGGCCAATCCCCACAATCCACAGTTTGCCCTGCCATAACACTCGAAACAAACCACGAATATCCAGCTCGTTCTCAGTGCCCACTGATTTCGCTCCCGCCAACGGTTGAGTCATCATAGTCCCGGTTTTACTTAGTTAAAGTTGTGTTTTTGCCACTGTTCCGACGCATCCTGCGTTTTAAACGTTTAATAAAACGCGCAACTTTCCATGCACGCTTGATGCAGTAACCGTACATGAAAAATGCTAGCAAGAATAATACCAACATTACCCATTCAGGAATGAAATGAGCGTATTCCGCGGCAACGCCAATCGCAGCCAGAATAGCAGCCGCTAGCGTAATCAGCACAAACGCCTGACGAGACGTGAAGCCGGCGCGCATAATCAGATGATGAATATGCTGCCGGTCCGCAGAAAATGGGCTCATTCCTTTACGCAGACGACGATACATAATCGCCACCATATCCATCAGCGGAATGGCAATGATCCAAAGCGCTGTAACCGGGCTGATTGGATGTGTTTTACCCTGAGTGGTTTCCAATAAGATCCAGATAATAGTGAAACCAATCAATGTGCTACCCGCATCGCCCATAAAGACTTTATAGCGACGGCCCAGCGCGCCAAGATTTAAAAGAATATAGGGCAGAATGGCCGCAATCATAGCAAAACACCACATTGCCAGGCTGTATTGACCATCAAACCATAAGATTATGCCAATGGCAGCAAATGAAACACAAGATAGTCCGCCCAATAAACCATCAATCCCATCTACCATATTAAATGCATTGATGGCGACCCATACGGCAAAGAGTGTAAGGAAGTAACCAAATGGCCCAAGTACCATCTCCCAGGAACCCAAAATGTATCCAAGAGTGCTAAGGTGAAGGTTTGCCGCCACCATCATGGCAAGAGCAACTGCAGCCTGCACGAAGGCTCGAATTTTTACACTGATATCGTAGCGATCATCAAGTGCCCCCACAACAACCAGAACAGACGCACAGCACAGGTACAGCCTGGCATGTGGGATATAGTAATCCGCGACAGCAAAAGTGAAAGAAACACCTGCAAAAACGGAGATTCCTCCCACCAAGGGAATCATACCTTGGTGCCGTTTACGGAAGTTAGGTTTGTCCACTAAACCGACATATTTTGCTACCTTACGTGCTAAAAAAAGAAAGCAAGTAGTGAACAAAAAAATACTGGTGAGTTCAGCAAACGTATCGAATAGGTTCACAACGGATGTTCTCAACATATGTTAGTCAAAGAAGTATAACCATGATGGCATCAAGCCAGAAGGCATAAAGCACACCTCTTGCGACCCATTTGTTTATTATTCAAGCTATTAATATTTTTACTGTGCGAATTTTCTTATTGTCGCACCGACCGGGCAAAATTGGGAGTGTGTGGTAATAGCGTATAGCCCATAAATAAAAAACGCCACGTAAAAACGTGGCGTTTACTGGGATTATTTGCGTTACGAGCGTTTCATCATGTCGAAGAAATCGTCGTTCGTTTTAGTCATCGCCAGTTTGTTAATGAGGAATTCCATTGCGTCGATTTCGCCCATTGGATGGATGATTTTGCGCAGGATCCACATTTTCTGCAGCTCTTCCTGAGTGGTAAGCAGCTCTTCTTTACGGGTACCGGAACGGTTGTAGTCGATCGCCGGGAAGACGCGTTTTTCTGCGATTTTACGAGAAAGGTGCAGTTCCATGTTGCCTGTACCTTTAAACTCTTCGTAGATAACTTCGTCCATTTTGGAGCCGGTATCGATCAGCGCCGTCGCGATAATGGTCAGGCTACCGCCCTCTTCCACGTTACGCGCCGCACCGAAGAAACGCTTCGGACGATGCAGGGCGTTGGCATCCACACCACCGGTCAGTACTTTACCGGAAGCCGGCACCACGGTGTTGTAGGCACGCGCCAGACGGGTAATGGAATCGAGCAGGATGATCACGTCTTTCTTGTGCTCAACCAGGCGTTTCGCCTTCTCGATGACCATTTCCGCAACCTGAACGTGGCGGGAAGCAGGCTCGTCGAAGGTTGACGCAACCACTTCCCCTTTCACCAGACGCTGCATCTCGGTCACTTCTTCCGGACGTTCGTCAATCAGCAGCACCATCAGCACACAGTCTGGATGGTTGTAAGCAATGCTCTGCGCGATGTTTTGCAGCAGCATGGTTTTACCGGCTTTTGGCGGCGCCACAATCAGACCACGCTGGCCACGACCAATTGGCGATGCCAGATCCAGCACACGAGCGGTTAAGTCTTCAGTAGACCCGTTACCACGCTCCATACGCAAACGAGAGTTCGCGTGCAGCGGCGTTAAGTTCTCGAACAGGATCTTATTGCGGGAGTTTTCCGGTTTGTCGTAGTTGACTTCATTAACCTTCAACAGCGCAAAGTAGCGTTCACCCTCTTTTGGAGGACGAATCTTACCTGAAATGGTGTCACCAGTGCGGAGGTTGAAACGGCGGATTTGGCTAGGGGATACGTAGATGTCGTCAGGGCCGGCGAGGTAGGAGCTGTCTGCAGAGCGGAGGAAACCAAATCCGTCTTGCAGTATCTCCAGCACACCGTCGCCAAAGATATCTTCGCCACTCTTAGCGTGTTGCTTCAGGATGGCGAAAATGATGTCCTGCTTGCGCATACGAGCCTGGTTTTCCAGTCCCATATTTTCGCCGAGAGTGATCAGCTCAGAAACCGGCGTATTCTTTAATTCGGTAAGATTCATAATGGTGTGGGTTCTTAAACTCGGGGTGATTCTCGAACTTAATGTTGTGAATGGTATGGCAGGGTCATCCATGCCTGTTTAGCGGCCATCACCTCATGTCTGTTCGCTGTCTGGTCACAGGGAAAGAACGCAGAACTGAAACGACAAGACGGATTGAGTGACAAGCCCGGAATCTAGCAACTTCACGCACTGTTTAAGTTAACAACGGGAAGTATCGGGTAAAACAAGATTCAAACAACAAGATATGTTTAAAACGTAGTCATAGCTAACTTAGCACGACTAAAGCCGGGCGTCCAGAGCTCACCATTAATTAGGCGCTCTGGACGCTCAGCGGAGAAACCTTACGCCAGGTTAGCGTCCAGGAACTCTTTCAGTTGACCTTTGGACAGTGCGCCCACTTTGGTCGCCGCCACGTCACCGTTCTTGAACAGCAGCAGGGTCGGGATGCCACGGATACCGTATTTTGGCGCGGTGCCCGGGTTCTGGTCGATGTTCAGCTTGGCAACGGTCAGTTTGCCCTGATATTCGTCAGCGATTTCATCCAGAATCGGAGCGATCATTTTGCAAGGACCACACCATTCAGCCCAGAAATCAACGAGGATCAGCCCGTCAGCTTTAAGTACGTCCGTGTCAAAACTGTCGTCAGTCAGGTGAATAATTTTATCGCTCATATATAACTCCACAGGAATAAGCCTGGTACGTTGGTTTTGTCTCCACCAACGACGTGTTGATGTCGCATTAACCAACTAAAGGTTGACTTTATTTCACCGGATACGCTTTCGTAAAGCAATAGTAAGCTGATATTCTACCACACTATGAGCAAAACACATTTAACAGAACAGAAGTTTTCCGACTTCGCCCTGCACCCAAAGGTGATCGAAGCCCTTGAAACTAAAGGGTTTCATAACTGCACGCCCATTCAGGCTCTCGCCCTGCCGCTGACGCTGGCCGGTCGTGATGTTGCAGGGCAGGCGCAAACCGGTACTGGCAAAACGATGGCGTTTTTAACGTCAACGTTTCATTATTTACTTTCTCACCCAGCGATTGCAGACCGCAAAGTTAACCAGCCGCGCGCGCTAATTATGGCCCCGACGCGAGAACTGGCGGTACAGATCCACGCAGACGCTGAGCCCCTGGCGCAAGCCACCGGCCTGAAACTTGGCCTGGCCTATGGCGGCGACGGCTACGATAAACAGCTGAAAGTGCTGGAAAGCGGCGTCGATATCCTGATTGGGACCACCGGCCGTCTTATCGACTACGCCAAACAGAACCATATCAACCTCGGCGCAATCCAGGTCGTGGTGCTGGATGAAGCAGACCGCATGTACGATCTGGGCTTCATTAAAGACATTCGCTGGCTGTTCCGCCGTATGCCTGCGGCAAACCAGCGTCTGAACATGCTGTTCTCCGCAACCCTGTCATACCGCGTACGTGAACTCGCATTCGAGCAGATGAACAATGCGGAATATGTGGAAGTAGAACCGGAGCAGAAAACCGGGCACCGCATTAAAGAAGAGCTCTTCTATCCTTCTAATGAAGAGAAAATGCGCCTGCTGCAAACCCTGATCGAAGAAGAGTGGCCGGATCGCGCGATCATCTTTGCGAACACTAAACACCGCTGCGAAGATATTTGGGGCCACCTGGCGGCAGATGGTCACCGTGTGGGCCTGCTGACCGGCGACGTGGCGCAGAAAAAACGCCTGCGCATTCTCGACGAATTTACTCGTGGCGACCTTGATATTCTGGTCGCGACCGACGTGGCGGCCCGTGGCCTGCACATTCCAGCCGTGACGCACGTCTTTAACTATGACCTGCCAGATGACTGTGAAGACTATGTACACCGTATCGGTCGTACCGGTCGTGCCGGCGCAAGCGGTCACTCCATCAGCCTTGCATGTGAAGAGTATGCGCTGAACCTTCCGGCCATTGAGACCTATATCGGTCACTCTATTCCACAGAGTAAATACAATCCGGACGCGCTGATGAGCGAACTGCCGCCACCTAAGCGCCTTACCCGTCCACGTACCGGTAATGGCCCGCGTCGTTCCGGCGGTGCGCCGCGTAATCGTCGTCGTTCAGGTTAAATATGATGCTCAGTTCCACCTCGCTCTATGCAGCAATTGATCTCGGTTCGAATAGTTTTCATATGCTGGTTGTACGCGAGGTGGCGGGAAGCATACAGACGCTGACGCGCATCAAGCGCAAGGTCCGCCTGGCGGCGGGCCTGAGCAGCGATAATCACCTCTCTCCCGAAGCCATGGAACGTGGCTGGCAGTGTCTGCGCCTCTTTGCAGAGCGTCTGCAGGACATACCGCATGCCCAAATCCGCGTTGTCGCGACCGCGACGCTCCGTCTGGCGGTTAATGCCGTCGATTTTATTGCCAAAGCGCAGGAAATTCTCGGCTGCCCGGTGCAAGTCATCAGCGGTGAAGAAGAAGCGCGTCTGATATATCAGGGTGTGGCGCACACTACCGGGGGCGACGATCGCCGTCTGGTGGTGGATATTGGCGGAGCGAGTACTGAACTGGTGACCGGCACAGGTGCCCAGGCGACCTCGCTGTTCAGTCTGTCGATGGGCTGCGTAACCTGGCTTGAGCGCTACTTTACTGACCGCAATCTCGCGCAAGAAAACTTCGACGAGGCTGAAAATGCCGCGCGTGAAGTGCTGCGTCCGGTCATGGACGAACTGCGCTACCACGGCTGGAAAGTGTGTGTTGGGGCGTCAGGAACTGTACAGGCGTTGCAGGAAATCATGATGGCGCAGGGGATGGATGAGCGGATCACGCTTGCTAAACTCCAGCAGCTTAAACAGCGCGCCATTCAATGTGGTCGTCTGGAAGAGCTGGAAATTGAAGGGCTGACGCTCGAACGTGCGCTGGTCTTCCCCAGCGGGCTAGCCATTCTCATCGCCATTTTTACCGAGCTAAACATCCAGTGCATGACCCTGGCAGGCGGCGCACTGCGCGAAGGTCTGGTCTATGGGATGCTGCATCTTTCGGTGGATCAGGACATTCGAAGCCGTACGCTACGTAACGTCCAGCGCCGCTTTATTGTGGATACCGATCAGGCGCAGCGAGTGGGCCAACTGGCATCGCTCTTTGCGGATCAGGTTAAACCACGTTGGGATATCGAACCGTTAAGCCGCGATTTGCTGCTAAGTGCGTGTGCGTTGCATGAAATTGGGCTTAGCGTTGAGTACAAACAAGCGCCGCTACACGCAGCCTGGCTGGTGCGTAATCTCGATTTGCCGGGCTACACTCCCGCGCAGAAAAAATTGCTCGCGACCCTGCTGCTGAATCAAACCAACGCCGTTGACCTCTCTTCACTTCATCAGCAAAACGCTGTACCGCCGCGCGTGGCCGAACATCTCTGCCGCTTACTTCGTCTGGCGATTCTGTTTGCCAGCCGGCGTCGCGACGATCTCCTCCCGGCCATTACGCTGGTGGCAGACGATGAAAAACTGACGCTGACGCTGCCGGAAAATTGGCTAGAAGATCATCCGCTTGGAGCAGAGTTGATCGAGCAGGAGTGCCAGTGGCAGAGCTATGTGCACTGGGCGCTTGAAGTGAAGTGACCCTTTGAAGCGTGCCGGGGGGCGGCTTCGCCTTACCCGGCCTACAAAATTGTTATCCTTTCTCTTTGGCTTTCGCCAGCATGGCGCGTATGTTCGCCACGTTGGCTTGACCCTTGTGCATCCGCTCTTCAGCGGTAATAGCTTTACGCTCCTGCTCCCAGATAAGATCGTCCTGAGGCAACTCCAGCAGGAAACGGCTCGGCTCCGGGCGCACCAGCTCACCATACTGACGGCGCTCTTTGCACAGCGTAAACGTCAGCTCTTTCTGCGCACGGGTGATCCCCACGTAGGCCAGACGGCGCTCTTCGTCGACGTTATCTTCATCAATGCTGCTCTGGTGCGGCAGCAGGCCCTCTTCCATCCCCACCAGATAGACATACGGGAACTCCAGCCCTTTCGAGGCATGCAACGTCATCAGCTGGACCTGATCGGCTTCTTCTTCACTCTCGCCGCGCTCCATCATATCGCGCAGCGTGAAGCGGGTGACCACCTGCGTCAGGGTCATCGGCTCGTCAATCTCAGATCCTTCAAGCATTTCGGTCATCCAGCTGAAGAGCTGGTTAACGTTTTTCATGCGCATTTCTGCCGCTTTCGGGCTGGCGGAGGTTTCATACAACCAGGATTCGTAATCAATGCCGTGGATCAGATCGCGTACTGCCGCCACGGGCTCGCGCTCTGCCAGACGCTGCACCTCACCCAGCCAGTGGGTAAAGCGGGTTAAGGCGTCATAGCCGCGCCCGGTCAGGGTCTGGCTCAGCCCCATATCGAAGCTGGCGGTGAACAGACTTTTGTTGCGGGTCATCGCCCATTCACCCAGCTTTTGCAGCGTCGCAGAGCCAATCTCGCGCTTCGGCGTATTTACAATGCGCAGGAAAGCGCTGTCGTCATCCGGGTTGGTCAGCACGCGCAGATAGGCCAGCAGATCCTTGATTTCCGGACGCGAAAAGAACGACGTACCGCCGGAGATTTTGTAGGGGATGCGGTTCTGCATCAGCATCTTTTCAAAGACGCGCGACTGGTGGTTTCCGCGATAGAGGATCGCGTAATCCTTGTATTCAGTTTTGTTGACGAAGTGATGGGCAATCAGCTCGCCGGTTACGCGCTCCGCTTCGTGCTCTTCGTTATTGGCGCTAAGGACTTTCAGCTCGGTCCCGTAACCCAGTTCAGAGAACAGGCGCTTCTCAAAGACGTGCGGGTTGTTGGCAATCAGGATGTTCGCCGCCTTCAGGATACGCCCGGAAGAACGGTAGTTCTGCTCCAGTTTAATCACCTGCAACGCCGGGAAGTCTTTGCTCAGCAGCACCAGGTTTTGCGGACGTGCGCCACGCCATGAGTAAATCGACTGATCGTCATCGCCTACGACGGTAAAACGCGCGCGCTGTCCTACCAGCAGCTTCACCAGCTCGTACTGGCTGGTGTTGGTATCCTGGTATTCATCCACCAGCAGGTAACGAATTTTGTTCTGCCAGCGCTCGCGCACCTCTTCATTCCGCTGAAGCAGCAGCGTCGGCAGCAGGATCAGATCGTCGAAATCCAGTACGTTGCAGGCTTTCATATGCGCGTCGTACAGGCCATAGCAGTGGGCAAAGATGCGGTCACGCTCGCCTTTGGCACTTGCCGCAGCCTGGGCCGGCGTCATCAGATCGTTTTTCCAGTTCGAGATCGTTGAGATCAGCTGTTGCAACAGCACTTTGTCATCTTCGATCAGCCCTTCCGTCAGCTCTTTGAGCAGCGCCACCTGGTCGGTGTCATCAAAGAGCGAAAAGTTGGACTTCATTCCCAGCGCCGCGTATTCGCGCTTGATGATATCCAGACCCAGCGTGTGGAAGGTGGAGATCATCAGCCCGCGCGCCTCTTTACGGCCCAGCGTCTGGCCGACGCGCTCTTTCATCTCACGCGCCGCTTTGTTGGTAAAGGTGACCGCCGCGATATGACGCGCCTGGTATCCACAACCCCGAATTAAGTGGGCTATTTTGTTGGTGATCACGCGTGTTTTACCGGTTCCCGCTCCCGCCAGCACCAGGCAGGGTCCGGTGACGAATTCGACAGCTTGTTGTTGTCCGGGGTTTAAACGCATAAATGATCACTCAATGAAAGTCGGGAGAGGAGGAAAAACGCGTGGTAGTATACCGATCGTAAACTCGTTGACTCAAGGCACGATCATGGCAAAAACAGCAGCAGCACTGCATATCCTTGTTAAAGAAGAAAAACTGGCACAGGATCTGCTCGAACAGATTAAAAACGGCGCCGACTTCGGCAAACTGGCGAAGAAACACTCGATTTGCCCGTCAGGCAAACGCGGTGGTGACTTAGGCGAGTTCCGCCAGGGCCAGATGGTTCCGGCGTTTGATAAAGTGGTCTTCTCCTGCCCGGTGCTGGAGCCAACCGGCCCACTGCATACGCAGTTCGGCTATCACATTATCAAAGTGTTATACCGCAACTAATCAAAAGCCCGGTGCATTAACTCACCGGGCTTTTTTATTTGAGTGTTCCAGCGTTCAGATACCGTCGCCGTATTCGAAGGTGTGGTGAATACCGTTAAAGTGCTGATCCATATCCATCGACGGTTTATCGCTGTCTGGCTTACCGACGATGCGCGCCGGGACGCCAGCGGCGGTGGTGTGCGGCGGTACAGGCTGGAGCACAACCGATCCCGCGCCAATCTTTGCGCCGCGTCCGACTTCAATATTGCCAAGGATTTTAGCACCCGCGCCGATCATCACCCCTTCACGAATTTTCGGATGGCGATCGCCGCTGGTTTTACCTGTACCGCCCAGCGTAACGGATTGCAGAATCGACACGTCATCTTCGATCACCGCCGTTTCACCGACAACAATGCCGGTGGCGTGATCGAGCATGATCCCGCGGCCAATTTTCGCCGCCGGGTGAATATCGACCTGGAAGGTCACGGAAACCTGGTTTTGCAGGAAGATGGCCAGCGCGCGGCGTCCCTCATTCCATAACCAGTGGCCGATGCGGTACGCCTGTAAGGCGTGGAAGCCTTTGAGATACAGCAGCGGCGTGGAGTATTTATCCACCGCCGGGTCACGCGTGCGCACGGCCTGAATATCGCAGGCGGCAGAAGCAATCATTTCCGGATCGGCAGCGTAGGCCTCTTCCACCACCTCGCGAATAGCGATAGCAGGCATGATAGGGGAAGCCAGTTTATTGGCGAGCATGTAGCTCAGGGCGCTGCCGAGATTTTCGTGCTTGAGTAGCGTCGCGTGATAAAAACTGGCCAGCATGGGCTCACAGTCGGCCAACGCTCGGGCTTCGGCTTTAATATTATTCCAGACGATATCCAGTTCTTCACACGGCATTGCTTGCTCCAGACGATAGTTAATGACCAGCCAGTTCTGCGCTGGCTGGGTCATTCAGGTGACGATACTTCCCGGCTAATTGCTGCTGCGCTCGTCCTTGCGCGCACGACCTAATAAGGTCAATGCTGCCTCGCGCGCATTTTTTCCGCAATACAATACCTGATAAATTTCCTCGGTTATTGGCATTTCGACACCGAAACGATGCGCCAATTCGCGAACTTCTTTGGTATTGCGATAGCCTTCAACCACCTGACCAATCTTCTCCTGCGCGCTTTTGACATCGCTACCCTGTCCGAGCATCATGCCAAAGCGGCGGTTACGCGACTGGTTGTCGGTGCAGGTCAGCACCAGATCGCCCAGCCCAGCCATTCCCATAAAGGTGGCCGGATCGGCGCCCAGCGCTTCGCCCAGGCGTGACATTTCGGTCAGGCCACGGGTGATCAGCGCCGTACGCGCATTCGCGCCGAAGCCGATGCCGTCAGACATCCCGGCCCCGATGGCAATGACGTTCTTCACCGCGCCGCCCAGCTGTACGCCGATAAAATCAGGGTTGCTGTACACGCGGAAGCTTTTGCCGCAGTGCAGCAGTTGCTGAAGATCGTCGGAAAATGCCTGGTCGGTGGACGCCAGCGAGATCGCCGTCGGCAAGCCCGCAGCCAGCTCTTTGGCGAATGTCGGCCCGGAGATCACCGCCAGCGGGATCGCTGTTCCCAGCGCTTCGCGGGCAACGTCCTGCAACAGACGTCCGGTTTCCGCTTCCAGCCCTTTCGTCGCCCACACAATACGCGCATCCGCACGCATCAGCGGCTTAATCTGACGCAGGACTTCGCCAAACACATGGCTTGGCACCACAATCAAAATATTGCGGCTGGCCGCCAGCGCGGTTGCGAGGTCGCTTTCCAGATACAGAGAGTCAGGGAACGGAACGTCCGGGAGAAACGCCACGTTGCAGCGGTCGTGTTGCAACGTCGCGATATGTTTTGGATCGTGGCCCCACAGGACCACGTCGTGACCATTTCTTGCCAGTGTGATGGCAAGAGCGGTGCCGTAAGAGCCGGCACCGATCACAGTCATTGACGCATTAACAGTGCTCATCAGGCATCCTGATGTTGTTCGGCACCTTCGCCAGCCTGCTGCTGTAGATAGTTCATAAACAGCGCATCAAAGTTGACTGGCGCAAGGTTCAGTTGCGGGAATGTACCGCGAGAAACCAGGCTGGTGATGCATTCACGCGCATACGGGAACAGGATGTTCGGGCAGTATGCACCCAGGCAATGCGCCATCTGGTTACCTTCGATGCCGCCGATAGAGAAGATACCGCCCTGCTGGACTTCGCACAGGAATGCAGTTTCTTCGCCCAGGGAGGCGGTCACGGTGACACGCAGTACGACTTCATACACGTCATCCGCCAGTTGGGTGGATGCGGTATCCAGATCAAGTTTAACCTCTGGCTGCCAGTCTTTCTGGAAAACGTGCGGCGCATTTGGCGCTTCGAAAGAGACATCCTTGGTGTAGATGCGCTGGATCTGGAAAGTCATCTCGGTGTTGTTTTGTTCTGACATGGAAAAACCCTTTTTAATTGTCCTAAAGTCTCTAGCTCAGCAGCGGATCGAGTCCACCGCGGGCGTCGAGCGCATACAAGTCATCACAGCCGCCAATGTGCTGCGCATCAATAAAAATCTGTGGAACCGTTGTGCGACCACTGCGTTGGATCATCTCTTCGCGTTTAATCGCGTCACCATCAATCGGCAGTTCCTTAAACGTTACGCCTTTGCTGGACAGCAGCGCTTTCGCTCGGTGGCAGAACGGGCACGTTGCTTTGGTGTAGATCTCAATATTGGCCATCACTTAACTCCTTATTTACCGCGCACTAAAGGAAGATTCTCCCCGCTCCAGCCGGAGATGCCTTCTTTCAGCACCGTTACGTTTTCAAAGCCTGCTTTATGCAGTGCGTTGGCAGATTCCTGCGCCTGCATGCCAGTGCCGTCAACAACAATAATCGGCTGGGCTTTATGCTTCTCCAGCTCACCAATGTTGTTCGCTTTAATTTCCGCTGGCAGCAGGTTGATAGCACCTGCAATATGGCCCTTGCGGAAATCGTCGCGCTGACGCAGATCGACAACCACGGCGTCCTCTTTGTTGATCAGACGTGTCGCTTCACCGCGGGTGATCACCTTAATTTTAGACGTCAGTCCCTTAAATGTGGTGAACAGTACAGCGACCAGCAGGCCAATCCACGCGATGCTCAGAACCGGGTGGCGGCTAACGAATTGCATAATTTCTTGCATGGGGGGTAACAACTCCCGACTAAGTGATTAAAAAAACCAGGACAGGAGTATACCTGTGCGCTGTGGCAAATACAGCCAGCGACATAAAGCTAATCTATTTTCTGCGGCATGCCACGTAAAAAAAGCCTCAAAATGGCCTGAGTACAGCCTTGCCCCCGCGCTTTCTTTGATCTTCTGCGGCTATTTTATCGATTCAGCTGTAGTAAAATTACGCAAATTTTTTGTCTCTTGAGCATGAGGTTGTCGCAATGTCGGTTTCTAAAAAACCTATGGTACTGGTGATTCTGGATGGCTATGGCTACCGTGAAGATCAACAGGATAACGCCATTTTCAACGCCAAAACCCCGGTTATGGATGCGCTATGGGCAAAACGTCCCCACACCCTGATTGATGCGTCTGGTCTGGAAGTCGGCCTGCCGGATCGTCAGATGGGCAACTCTGAAGTGGGTCACGTTAACCTGGGCGCAGGCCGTATCGTTTATCAGGACCTGACGCGCCTGGACGTTGAAATCAAAGAACGTACATTCTTTGCCAACCCAACGCTCACCGGAGCGGTAGATAAAGCCGTTGCCGCAGGCAAGGCCGTGCACATTATGGGCCTGCTCTCTGCAGGCGGCGTGCACAGCCACGAAGATCACATCATGGCGATGGTTGAGCTGGCCGCCGAGCGCGGTGCGGAAAAAATCTATCTGCACGCCTTCCTGGATGGTCGCGATACGCCGCCACGCAGCGCAAAAGGTTCTCTGAAAGCCTTTGAAGATAAATTTGCCGCACTGGGCAAAGGCCGCGTGGCATCCATCGTTGGCCGTTACTATGCCATGGACCGCGACAACCGCTGGGACCGCGTTGAGCAAGCCTATGATCTGCTGACCCTGGCAAAAGGCGAGTTCCAGTTCCCGACCGCCGTTGAAGGCCTGGAAGCGGCTTACGCGCGTGATGAAAACGACGAATTTGTGAAGGCAACCGTGATCCGCGCTGAAGGCCAGGCCGATGCCGCTATGGAAGATGGCGATGCGCTGATCTTCATGAACTTCCGTGCTGACCGCGCGCGCGAAATCACCCGCGCCTTCGTCAACAGCGATTTCGACGGTTTCGCCCGTAAGAAAGTGGCGAAGATCGATTTCATCCAGTTGACCGAGTATGCAGCGGATATCAAAGCCCCATGCGCGTATCCACCCGCTTCCCTGGAAAATACCTTCGGCGAGTGGATGGCGAAAAACGATAAAACGCAGCTGCGCATCTCCGAAACTGAGAAGTATGCGCACGTGACCTTCTTCTTTAACGGCGGCGTAGAAGAGCCGTTTAAAGGCGAAGACCGCATCCTGATTAACTCGCCGAAAGTCGCCACTTACGATCTCCAGCCAGAAATGAGCTCTGCGGAGCTGACCGAAAAACTGGTGGCCGCGATCGAAAGCGGTAAATACGACACCATCATCTGTAACTATCCGAATGGCGACATGGTGGGCCACACCGGCGTGATGGAAGCTGCCGTTAAAGCGGTTGAAGCGCTGGACCACTGCGTTGAGCAGGTCGCGAAAGCGGTTGAATCCGTGGGCGGCCAGCTGCTGATCACCGCTGACCACGGTAACGCAGAACAGATGCGTGACCCGGCAACCGGTCAGGCGCATACCGCCCATACCAACCTGCCTGTTCCACTGATTTATGTAGGTGATAAGTCAGTGAAAGCAGTGGAAGGCGGCAAGCTTTCCGACATCGCGCCAACCATGTTGTCGCTGATGGGTATGGAAATCCCTGAAGAGATGACTGGCAAGCCGCTGTTCATCGTGGAATAATCGCTCCCCATGAGGGGAAAGGCGATTTTTTCAATCACATGGGTCGTGAAGCCGTTTCGGTTATCAGTCAGACCTCTGCTTTGCGCCAGCGCACTCAGCGCTGGCGTATTGCTGTGCGCCGCATCTGCCCACGCGGATGACCGCGACCAGCTCAAATCCATTCAGGCCGATATCGCCGCCAAAGAGCGTGTGGTACGCCAGCAGCAGCAGCAGCGCTCTGCCCTGCTTGCCCAGCTTAAAAAGCAGGAAGAGGCTATTTCCGCCGCCGCGCGTAAGCTGCGTGAAACACAAAACACCCTTGCCCAGCTTAATAAGCAAATCGATGAAATGAACGCATCGATTGCGAAACTGGAGCGTCAGCGCGATGCCCAGGAGCGGAACCTTTCTGCACAGCTTGATGCCGCTTTCCGCCAGGGTGAACACACAGGCCTTCAGTTGATCCTCAGCGGTGAAGAGAGCCAGCGCGGTCAGCGTTTACAGGCCTATTTCGGCTATCTCAACCAGGCTCGTCAGGAGACCATTGCGCAGCTGAAACAGACGCGCGAAGAAGTCACCACGCAAAAAGCCGAGCTGGAAGAGAAGCAGAGCCAGCAGCAAACGCTGCTCTACGATCAGCAGGCGCAGCAGGAGAAGCTTGAGCAGGCGCGCAATGAGCGTAAGAAGACGCTCGCCGGGCTGGAGTCCTCTATCCAGGCAGGACAAAGCCAGCTGAGCGAAATGCGCGCCAACGAATCCAGACTGCGTAACAGCATTGCCCGGGCAGAAGCCGCGGCCAAAGCGCGCGCCGAAAAAGAAGCGCGCGAAGCGCAGGCGGTGCGTAATAAGCAGCAGGAAGCCTCCCGGAAAGGCACCACCTACAAACCGACTGAAAATGAACGTTCCCTGATATCGCGTACCGGCGGCCTCGGCTCCCCGCGTGGTCAGGCTTACTGGCCCGTTCGCGGTACGATCCTGCATCGCTATGGCGAACAGTTGCAGGGTGAGCTACGTTGGAAGGGGATCGTTATCGGTGCGTCTGAAGGTAGCGAAGTGAAAGCCATCGCCGATGGCCGCGTGATCCTGGCCGACTGGCTACAGGGTTACGGGCTCGTGGTGGTGGTCGAGCACGGTAAAGGCGACATGAGTCTTTACGGCTACAACCAGAGCGCGCTGGTCAGCGTTGGCACTCAGGTGCGCGCGGGTCAACCCATTGCCCTTGTGGGCAGCAGTGGCGGTCAGGGCCGCCCGTCACTCTATTTCGAAATTCGTCGTCAGGGTCAGGCGGTCAATCCACAGCCGTGGTTGGGAAGATAAGTTTTGCTTCAATTTCGTCGAATTGTTTTTTCCGTCGTCAGCGCACTGGCGCTGGCTGCACCGGTTTATGCAGGCAAACTCGCGATTGTGATTGATGACTTCGGTTATCGACCACACTATGAAAATCAGGTGCTGGCGATGCCGTCAGCCATCTCTGTCGCCGTCCTGCCTAATGCGCCTCACGCGCATGAAATGGCGACCAAAGCGCACAATGGCGGCCATCAGGTCCTCATCCATCTGCCGATGGCCCCTCTCAGCAAGCAGCCGCTGGAAAAAGATACCCTGCGTCCGGACATGAGCAGCGACGAGATCGATCGCATCATCCGCGATGCGTACAATAAAGTGCCGTATGCCGTGGGTTTGAATAACCATATGGGCAGCGCGATGACCTCCAGCCTGTACGGTATGCTGAAAGTGATGCAGGCCCTGGAGCGTTACAATCTCTATTTCCTCGACAGCATGACCATCGGCAACAGCCAGGCGATGCGTGCCGCTCAGGGGACGGGTGTAAAAGTCATCAAGCGCAAAGTCTTCCTGGACGACTCCCAGAACGAAGCGGATATCCGCGTGCAGTTCAACCGCGCGGTACAGCTGGCGCGCCGTAACGGTTCGGCGATTGCCATTGGGCATCCGCATCCGTCTACCGTTCGCGTTTTGCAGCAAATGTTGCCGGGCTTACCCGCCGATATCACGCTGGTACGTCCGAGCGATCTGCTCAATGAACCTCAGGTGGATACTTCCCGTCCGGGTAGCGCGCAACCACCCGCAACGCAGCCGCGTAATCCATTCCGCGGCGTGAAGAACTGCACGCTGAAACAGCCGCCTGAACCGGTCTATGCAACCCGCTTCTTCACGGTGATTGGCGAAAGCATCAGCAGCAGTACGCTGGTTAAATACGTCCAGCAACAGTGGCAGGGTTGGGGAAAAAAAGCCTGATCGGCTAACGCCTATTCTGCCAGATAAGAGTCCGACTGCTCTTTTGCAACGGACTCTTTCTTTTCTCGATCCTGATACCAGGCCTTGAAATACTTCAAAAAACTGTACGCCGTGGCATAAAACCCTGTCACCACACCCACTTTGCCCTTACGCCACGCACCGCTAAACAGATACCATTTGAAAAATGCGCCGATAGCGCTGATCGCGCCGCGACCAAGAGAGGGACGTATCGTCTGATATTGAACCAGGCGAGTGGTATATCCGTTTAATTTATTGAAAAGTTCATGCAGTGAATAAAACGTATCATGTCTGACATAGCCAGGAATACGTTCAGAACGGAGAAAACCTTCAACCTGATCGTCTACTGGCCGGTTATTAAATCGCGACTGCGTACGGTTAAAAAGACGCACCGGATAATCCGGAGATGAGACTGGATAAATCGTTCGGACATTTTCTCCCAGAACAAACCAGTGACGACATATCCGCCACGCCATATCCGGTTCGGGTTCATCGCCCATTTTTAATTTTAAAATAGCACCAACGGTTTCTTGATCGAGTATTTCGTCACTGTCCATGCACAGCACCCAGTCGTTGTGCGCATGGGATATGGCATGGTTCATCTGCTCGCCGTGCCAGCTATATTTTTTGAATATGGGCGACAATCCATAACTCTGGCAAATATATATCGTTGCGTCTGTACTTCCGGAATCAACTACAACGAATTCATCTGCTATTTTTAAAAGAGGAGGAATAACATCGTGCAACGTTCTTTCGGAGTTAAACGTTAATAAGCAAACCGTTATTTTAAACATATTCTCACCCTCTCAAAAACAACATGAAATTTTTGCGCTAATACTATCGAATTGAGAAGAGGCGATTAAAGTCTTAAATCGCACTTTTAAAATAAGCGCGTTTAAAACCTTTCCTTATAAAAAGACAAAGAAATACAAAAAATCTATTTTATTTCAGTAAATTCTTTATAATGCGGTCAGATGAAGGGTAGCATACGGATTCAGACATGCCGCAAAAACGTAAAATCCTCCTCCTGGACACAGGCAAAGAATGGGGGGGAGGTACCAACAGTATGCTTGAGCTTCTGAAGCGAATCAACCGCGACAAATTCGACATTACCTGTTGTTTTTACAGTGATTATAGTCGTGCTGAAGGTCAAACGATAGGCCAGGTGCTCAACAGCATTGGGATCCCATTACTCGTTATCCCTCAACGTAAGCAACCGGCATGGGCAAAACTCCTGAAAGAAGCGGGACGTGGTCTGCTGTTTTTCTCGCGTTCGGCGCGCAAAGCATTTACGCGGCATATTGATACCCTGTGGCGTATCCGGCCCAACGTCAGCAAGATCGAGACCATTTTCAGGGAAGGTGGATTCGATACGCTGTATATGAACAACCAGCCAGGCTCTAATGAAGAAGGGTATCTGGCGGGCGCAAACCTGCGTGCACGGATAATCCAGCACTGCCGGATTGAACCAGTGCTGACCCCGCCGCTGGTGAAGCTGGTGAATGCCCATGCCACAAAAATCATTGCCGTCTCGCACGGCGTTGAACGCGTGCTACTTCAGCATGGCGTCCGGCCAGAGCTGTGTACCACGGTCAACAATGCCATCGACATTCATCAGCCTTTGCCGGACCGATGCGCGATGCGCCAGCGACTGAATATTGAAGACGATACGTTTGTATTCGGCAGCATTGGCTCGTTAATCCCTCGTAAAGCCAACCACCACACGCTGGAGGCGCTGGCACAGTTCAGCCAGAGACACCCGCAGGCAAAATGGAAAATGGTGCTGGTCGGTGAAGGGGCTGAACGCGGCGCGCTGGCTGCACAAGCTGATGCATCAGGTATTGCTGAGCACGTCATTTTTACCGGTTTCCAGAACACGCCTTTTGACTATCTCGCCACTTTTGACGCGTTCATTCTGGCCTCGCAGAGCGAAGGCTTGCCCCGCGTCGTGCTGGAAGCAATGCTGCTCAACATCCCCGTGATTGGTTCAAAAGTGACCGGCACGGCAGAATTGATCGACCATGAGTCGACCGGGCTGCTGTTCCCCTGGAGCGACGTGTCGCAACTTGCTCAACATCTGGATAATATCTGGCAGGATCCTGCTCTGCGCGCCCGGCTCGCCGCAGCCGCGCACCAGAATGTCTGCAACATGTATGCCATTGAAAGCTATGTTAACGGTGTCGAGGCCGTTCTTGGCGCGCAATAACCAAACGAGAAGAACATGTTTAAATTCCTGAATGCTCGCTACCGCCACATTACCGGGCGTCATAACATTCCTTACGCTTCCCTTCCGGTCACGCGCGATCTCGTTGCGGTTGATTCCATTGTGATCCCGTGTACGGGCGCAGATTTCGTCGAAGAGGCGTTATTGTCAGCGACCTTTGCAGAGCGTTATGCCTCTGACGTCAGCGAGATTGTTATCGTCAGCGATCAGCCTGAATCCGCTTTCGGCGAACTGCCGCCAAAAACTCGCGTTGTTACCCTCACGCTTCCAAAACGTGAAGAAGGTTACCGCTATAAGCAGATCTACCTCAGTCGTCTGGTGAAGCTTAACGCTCCGTTGCAGGCGCGCGGTGAAGGTGTGCTGATGATCGACTCCGATCTCAACCTGCTTAAAATGCCAGAGATCAACATGGCGGATATGCACATCTACTCCAGCTTCCGTCAGGGCAAAATGATTGCCAAGCTGGACGGCGCGCCAGCGGAGAAAGTGCCGGCGTATTACAAAGAAACGGTGCGCCCGTATCTGGTCGATCATGTTAACGGCGCGTTTCTTGCCGCCACCAAAAAGACCTGGCGCCGTATCTGCCCGCTGTGGCTGACGCTGTTCCAGGATACCTGGGAGCTGATGGACGATACGCAGCCGCCGACCGATCAGCTGCCGCTCGCTGCGCTGCTGGACATGCTGGATGTCAAAACGGTTAACCTGGGCGACTGGATGAACTGGCCGGTCTCCAAGAAGATCGGCGGACAGGAAGCCGTTGTGCCGAAAGAGGTGATTGGCGCGCACGGCGGTTTCCCGCTTTCCGAATGGCAGAAGTATCTGGAATCACCGGATAATAAGCTGCTGTTCAAAGGTCAGGATTACACCCGCAAGGTGCGTTACCTGACGGACGAAGAGAAAAAGAATCAGTAAAAAAGGGGCCTCAGGCCCCTTTTTGATTACTTATCCCAGCTCAGGATCACTTTCCCTGACTGGCCGGAACGCATTGCGTCGAAGCCCTGCTGGAACTCATCGATGGAGAAACGGTGAGTGATAATCGGGGACAGATCCAGACCGGACTGGATCAGCGCAGCCATCTTGTACCAGGTTTCGAACATCTCGCGGCCATAAATGCCCTTAATGAACAGCCCTTTGAAGATGACTTTGTTCCAGTCGATGGACATATCTGACGGCGGAATACCCAGCATCGCGATACGGCCTCCGTGGTTCATGGTGTCGAGCATGGTGCGGAACGCCGGTGGCGCGCCGGACATCTCCAGACCCACGTCAAAGCCTTCGGTCATGCCCAGCTCTTCCATCACGTCTGTCAGGCTCTCTTTCGAGACATCCACCGCGCGGGTGACGCCCATTTTGCGCGCCAGCGACAGGCGGTATTCGTTCACGTCGGTGATCACCACGTTGCGCGCACCCACATGCTTCGCCACGGCTGCCGCCATAATGCCGATTGGGCCCGCGCCGGAGACCAGCACGTCTTCACCCACCAGGTCGAAGGAGAGCGCCGTGTGTACCGCGTTGCCGAACGGGTCGAAGATGGAGGCCAGGTCGTCAGAGATATTGTCCGGGATTTTGAACGCGTTAAACGCCGGGATCACCAGGTATTCCGCGAAGCATCCCGGACGGTTCACACCCACGCCGACGGTATTGCGGCACAGGTGCGTACGCCCACCGCGACAGTTGCGGCAGTGACCGCAGGTAATGTGGCCTTCACCGGAGACGCGGTCGCCAATGTTGAAGCCTTTCACTTCCTGGCCAATGCCGACCACTTCGCCGACATATTCGTGGCCGACAACCATTGGCACGGGAATGGTTTTTTGCGACCACTGGTCCCAGTTGTAGATGTGAACGTCAGTACCGCAGATGGCGGTTTTACGAATTTTGATCAGCAGATCGTTATGACCGACTTCCGGCTCCGGCACGTCGGTCATCCAAATCCCTTCTTCCGCTTTCAGTTTGGATAACGCTTTCATCACACGTCCTCAGGCAATTACGCCCAGCTGTTTGCCGATGCGGGTAAAGGCTTCCACCGCACGTTCAATTTGTTCAGGCGAGTGCGCCGCAGACATCTGGGTGCGGATACGCGCCTGACCTTTTGGTACCACCGGGAAGAAGAACCCGGTCACGTAAATCCCTTCTTTCTGAAGCTCACGAGCAAATTTCTGCGCGACAACCGCGTCGCCCAGCATCACTGGAATGATCGCATGGTCAGCGCCGGCCAGGGTGAATCCTGCGGCACTCATTTTTTCACGGAACAGGCGGGCGTTAGCCCACAGGCGGTCGCGCAGCTCAGCCCCGGATTCCACCATCTCCAGCACTTTAATAGAGGCGGCCACAATCGCCGGCGCCAGGGAGTTGGAGAACAGGTACGGGCGGGAGCGCTGACGCAGCCACTCAACCACCTCTTTGCGCGCAGCAGTGTAGCCGCCAGACGCGCCACCAAGCGCTTTGCCCAGCGTACCGGTGATGATATCTACGCGGCCCATTACGTCGCAGTATTCGTGGGAGCCGCGGCCATTTTCGCCGACAAAGCCAACCGCGTGAGAGTCATCCACCATCACCAGCGCGTCGTATTTATCCGCCAGATCGCACACGCCTTTCAGGTTGGCGATCACGCCGTCCATGGAGAACACGCCGTCGGTGGCGATCAGCACGTGGCGGGCACCGGCTTCACGGGCCTCTTTCAGGCGGGCTTCCAGCTCAACCATGTCGTTGTTGGCGTAGCGGAAACGCTTCGCTTTGCACAGGCGTACACCGTCGATGATGGAGGCGTGGTTCAGGGCGTCGGAGATAATCGCGTCTTCTGCACCGAGCAGGGTCTCAAACAGACCGCCGTTGGCGTCGAAGCAGGAGGAGTACAGAATCGCGTCTTCCATTCCGAGGAAGTTCGCCAGCTTTTGCTCAAGCTGCTTGTGGCTGTCCTGGGTACCGCAGATAAAGCGAACGGAGGCCATGCCGAAGCCGTGGGTATCCATGCCGTTTTTCGCCGCGGCAATCAGCTCAGGGTGATTCGCAAGACCTAAATAGTTGTTCGCGCAAAAGTTGATCACATGGCTGCCGTCGGCAACGGTGATGTCCGCCTGCTGGGCAGACGTGATAATACGCTCTTCTTTGAACAACCCTTCCGCACGTGCGGTGTCGAGGTCGCTGTTTAACTGTTTGTAAAAATCACCACGCATTGCAATTCTCCAGACTCGGCAAATTTTGGCACATATTACCCAAACCAATAGTTCATGACGAGATGACGCCGTATCTCTTCTCGTTTTTGCAGCATAAATCACGTGTACCCCTGCTGCATATCGGTGAATGGCTGAAGACCGGGCATTGTGATGATATGATAAAGAGATTAGCGTTCGGGATGTTCCCCGGACTCCACACTTCAAAGGTTACAGTTATGATCATCGTTACCGGCGGCGCGGGCTTTATCGGCAGCAATATTGTTAAGGCCCTCAATGACAAAGGCATCACCGACATCCTGGTGGTGGACAACCTGAAAGACGGCACCAAGTTCGTAAACCTGGTGGATCTGAACATCGCTGACTACATGGATAAAGAAGACTTTCTTATCCAGATTATGGCGGGTGAAGAGTTCGGCGAGATCGAAGCCATCTTCCACGAAGGGGCCTGTTCCTCCACCACCGAGTGGGACGGCAAGTACATGATGGACAACAACTATCAGTACTCCAAAGAGATCCTGCACTACTGCCTGGAGCGTGAAATTCCGTTCCTGTACGCCTCTTCCGCGGCAACCTACGGTGGACGCACTTCAGATTTCATCGAATCCCGCGAGTATGAGCAGCCGCTGAACGTTTACGGTTACTCCAAATTCCTGTTTGATGAGTACGTGCGTCAGATCCTCCCAGAAGCCAACTCTCAGATTGTCGGCTTCCGCTACTTCAACGTCTACGGACCGCGCGAAGGCCACAAAGGCAGCATGGCGAGCGTGGCGTTCCACCTGAACACCCAGTTAAATAACGGCGAAAGTCCGAAACTGTTCGAAGGCAGCGACGGCTTTAAGCGTGACTTCGTCTACGTAGGCGACGTGGCGGCAGTGAACCTGTGGTTCCTGGAAAACGGCGTGTCCGGCATTTTCAACCTGGGCACAGGCCGCGCGGAATCCTTCCAGGCGGTGGCAGACGCGACGCTGGCTTACCATAAGAAAGGCAGCATCGAGTACATTCCGTTCCCGGATAAGCTGAAAGGCCGCTACCAGGCATTCACCCAGGCGGACCTGACTAACCTGCGCGCCGCAGGCTACGACAAGCCGTTCAAGACCGTTGCCGAAGGCGTAACGGAATATATGGCCTGGCTGAACCGTGACCGCGATATAAATTCACAAAATCATTCGAGCGGTATCAAGGCGGCAACTAAGTGAATCTCCGGGAGCTTACAAAAGTAAGTGACTGGAGTGAACGCAGGCAGCCAACGCAGAGACAGCTTGAAGGATGAAGTGAATGAAAATACTGGTGATCGGCCCGTCCTGGGTGGGCGACATGATGATGTCGCAAAGTCTCTATCGCACGCTCAAGGCGCGTTATCCCCAGGCGATAATCGACGTGATGGCACCCGCATGGTGCCGTCCGCTGTTATCGCGTATGCCGGAAGTGAACGAGGCGATCCCGATGCCGCTCGGCCACGGGGCGCTGGAAATCGGTGAACGCCGCAAACTCGGCCATAGCCTGCGCGAGAAACGCTATGATCGCGCATATGTCCTGCCAAACTCCTTCAAATCCGCTCTTGTGCCCTTCTTTGCGGGCATCCCGCACCGTACCGGTTGGCGCGGTGAAATGCGCTACGGCCTGCTTAACGACGCCCGGGTGCTGGATAAAGAGGCCTGGCCGCTGATGGTAGAACGCTACGTGGCGCTGGCCTACGACAAAGGCGTGATGCGCAGCGCGAAAGATCTGCCGCAGCCGCTACTGTGGCCGCAGCTCCAGGTAAGCGACGGGGAGAAATCCCACACCTGCAACGCGTTTGGCATTTCGTCCGAACGCCCGATGATTGGCTTCTGCCCCGGCGCGGAGTTTGGTCCGGCAAAACGCTGGCCGCACTATCACTACGCAGAGCTGGCGAAACAGCTGATCGACGAAGGCTATCAAATTGTGCTGTTTGGCTCAGCGAAAGATCACGAGGCGGGCAATGAAATTCTCGCCACGCTCAGCACCGAGCAACAGGCCTGGTGCCGAAACCTGGCCGGGGAAACGCAGCTCGAGCAGGCGGTTATTTTGATTGCCGCCTGTAAAGCCGTTGTCAGCAACGACTCTGGCCTGATGCACGTCGCCGCCGCGCTGGATCGTCCGCTGGTGGCGCTGTATGGCCCGAGCAGCCCGGACTTCACGCCGCCGCTGTCGCACAAAGCGCGCGTGATCCGTTTGATCACCGGCTACCACAAGGTACGTAAAGGTGATGCCGCAGAAGGCTACCATCAGAGCCTGATCGACATTACGCCGCAGCGCGTTCTCGAAGAGCTCAACGAACTTCTGTTGAGCGAAGAAGGATAACGAATGCGGGTATTGATCGTTAAAACCTCTTCGATGGGCGATGTGCTGCATACGCTGCCGTCACTGACGGACGCGATGCGGGCCATTCCCGGCATTCGTTTTGACTGGGTGGTGGAAGAAGGCTTCGCGCAGATCCCCACTTGGCACGAAGCGGTTGACCGCGTGATCCCGGTGGCCATTCGCCGCTGGCGCAAAGCATGGTTCTCCGCACCGATTAAAGCCGAACGTAAAGCCTTCCGCGAAGCGGTGCAGGCCCGGCGTTACGACGCGATCGTTGACGCTCAGGGCCTGGTGAAAAGCGCCGCGCTGGTCACGCGTCTGGCGCACGGCGTAAAGCACGGCATGGACTGGCAAACCGCCCGCGAACCGCTGGCGAGCCTGTTCTATAATCGTCGCCACCATATTGCGAAGCAGCAGCACGCCGTGGAACGTACCCGCGAGCTGTTCGCGAAAAGCCTGGGCTATGCAAAACCTGAAGCCCAGGGTGACTACGCTATTGCACAGCATTTTTTGCGCGAGACGGAGGAGCATGCTGAACCGTATCTGGTGTTCCTGCATGCCACAACGCGCGACGATAAGCACTGGCCGGAAACGCACTGGAGAAGGCTGATTGAACTAATGCAACCTTGCGGTATCCATATTAAACTCCCGTGGGGTGCAGAACATGAGCGGCAGCGTGCGGAACGTCTGGCAGCCGGTTTTTCCCACGTTGAGGTGTTACCCAAACTCACGCTGGCGCAAGTTGCCGCACAGCTGGCGGGCGCTAACGCCGTCGTTTCTGTGGATACAGGGTTAAGCCATTTAACCGCCGCACTGGATCGTCCTAATATCACGATTTTCGGCCCGACCGATCCGGGGTTGATCGGGGGTTACGGTAAAAACCAGCATCAGATGGTCAGCCCTACGCAACAAACGAAGGATATTAGCGCAGATGCTATTTTTTCATTTTTACAGGGCAGCCATCGGCTTTCCAACAGGGATATTTAACCCATGAGTTATGTATTTCTGCTGATTTTACTCTTTCCGGTGAAACTCCTCCGGAAGCTGTTTCGAAAAGACACGGGCAAAAACCTTGTCATTCAGACAGCCAAAATCGGTGACTTTATTAATGCGACACCTCTACTGGCATATCTGCAAAAAAGCGATGTGTTGGTCAGTCGCAGCGTTGGTGCGCTGGCGAAGCATGATGAGACTATCGAGCAGATCTATTTTATTGAGCAGCATAAGCGCAACCTGTGGCGTAAACTGTGCTTCGCGTGCAGGATCATGAACCGCTACGACAACGTCTACCTGCTACAACCCAACAGCGTGAACCTCTTTTTTGCCGCCGTCTGCAATGCTAAAAACAAACAATTTTTAACCATTTACACGCGCAGGTGGTATCACGGGATTTTCTATCTTGCGGCTGACGGTACCGTTGAGCATGGCAAAAAAACGCTTTCGGTGACGAACTACCTGAAACTGGCCGACCGCGCACTCACATGGCAAGACTCTCCCAAGCACGCCACAAAGCCGCTCTTTAAACCGACGACCTGGCCGGCCACTCTTGATAAACCTGACGTTATCCGCATCGGCATCAGTATTGCGGCGGGCAATAAAGCCAAAACCGTCCCTCCGGTTATCTGGAAGCGGATTGTTGATCAACTCGCTGATTTACCCTGCGAGTTTTATGTCTTCGGCGCGCCAAATGAACAGTCGTGGATGGACGATATCACCCGCCTTTACGGTGAAATCCCTAATTTTATCAATCTTATTGGCAAAATTTCGCTGGAAGAGCTTCCCTGGGCCATTTCTAAGATGGACTGTTATATCGCGTCTGACTCGGGGAATGTGTATATCGCAGACGCCGTTGGCGTTCCGGTAGTCCTGCTGTTTGGTCCGTGTTGTCACTATGAACAACGTCCGCTTGGCAATGTGTTGCTGATCGGGAATGACGACAACATTTGTTCTTATGTGTTTGAAACGCGCTATTACTTCCCGCAAGAACGGGAAGCACTATTCTCTGTCACTGACTCCGCGTTACACGATCTTCAGCAGTTTATCCGTACATTACCCAAAGCCCGCTCACTGGCTAGCGCTACCGACGCTCAAGGAAACTAATTTTTATGGCTTTTTTAAGCGTCATTATTGCTGCGCATAACGCTGAAGCTACGCTGCATGCCACGCTTTCAAGCCTGCTGGCAGCCACCGTTCAAGACACTGAAATTATTATTTTTAATGACAGTTCTGAGGATACCACGCAGGCAATAATTGAAGAGTGGTCACCTAAATTTCCTCAGATCATAACGCGCACCGTGAACTTTCGTAACGTCGGCCGGGTACGAAACAGTGCTGTCGCACTGGCATCCGGTGAATATATTACGATGCTCGACAGTGACGATTGCTTAAAGCCGGGCAGCCTCAGGGACGCAATTACCTTTCTGAAAGCGCAACGTCCGGATATGTTACTGACACGTTTGCTTGAGATTCGCGATCCCCGGAAAATGACTTCAGACTGGCAGGGATTCAATCCTGTGCCATTGTCACAACATGAAGCAGTCGCTCGTTTCTTACGCCATAAAGACTTTCAGGCGCATCTCATTGGCCAGTTTATTCATCGTAGCCTGTACGAAAGCAACCCTATTCCTCCAATGTTATGTTATGAGGATTTCGCTGTCTTCCCCGGAATGTTGATGCAGTCGAGCAAAATAGTCTATCAACGCCAGGGGCATTATTATTACGTCAAGCGTCGCGACAGTTTGTCGAGCAGTCTGGACGCCAGCAAAATTTCAACGCTTGTCGAATGCACGTTACAGATGGAAAGAACATTTCCGTCAAGCTACAGGCATCTTGTCAATTGCCACTGGTTTGATATTTACAGCAACCATCGGTCCTGTCTTACAGACCAACAATTGCAACTCGTGAAACAACGCGTAAAGGCCATGTACACATTGTCTTTTTTCCTGTCCACCGATGTTCGTTTTAGCTACAAAAAAAGGGTTATTGAGGCGTTATGGAAAAAATAAAGTTAAGAACTTACCAGTTAACACTCGCATTGAGCCTTATCTCTTTAGCTCTTGTGCTTGTTAATTCAGGGAAACAACGAGAGTTTTTTTATATTGCAATATATGCAAGTATCTTGGGTTTGGCATTTGAGTATAAAAAAATCTCCTGGCATCCTTTTAGTATCGCCTATCCTATTATGCTGATAGGGTTACTTAATCTTATTTGGTATGCCACTTATGAATTGCATAATGAGGGATTAAACGCATACAGTGATTATCTTGGATCGAGTAAAAAATTAATTCTGGCAAGCCTTTTGATTTTTTACCTTGACCGTTTCAAAAATTATGTAACAAAAGATAATTTTGTGAAATACTTCTTAATTAGTACAGCTGTAGGTTATACCCTTGCCACAGCTTATGGCCTTTATCAGGCTGTACAAGGTATTAATCGCGTAGAGATGGCTATAAACCGTCCAACTATCGCAGCGTATGTATATTCTGTTCTATCATTAGCCTTTGTTTACAGCTTATACCTAAAGAATAATGTGAAATTATACCTTTTGGCAGGCGTCGTAGTCCTGATATCTTTCTTCCTGATTCTTTTGACAGCCACGCGTGCCGCCATGGCCCTTTATCTGTTACTGGCTATTATTCTTACACTTTATCATTTCCGAAAAATTCACCTTAAATCATTAATGATTTTTTTATGCATCGTTGCAGGGATCATAATTGTAAGTTATAAACCATTGATATCACCTAAAATTCAACAAACAGTGACTGAGATAACTAAATATCAAGAAGGGCATGATGCAACTTCTCTGGGGGCTCGTTTTTCAATGTGGAACGTGGGTCTTATGACTGGCATTGCGCATCCACTGGGACAGTCTATTGAAAGCAGGGAATCATGGGTTCGAAATTATGTCGCAAATGGACATCAACATGTTGCAGCAGCGCTCGGTTACATTCGAATTCATTTGCACAATGAGTTTATTGAAAAATATTCACTGCAAGGCATTCCTGGACTGCTAATTTTGTGCTTCTTTTTTGTTTCGATAATAGCTTACTCTATTAGAAGTAAAAACGCACTGCTGCTAACCTCGATGCTACTTTTGCTTTTGTATGGTCTGACGGATGTCATACTGCTCAGTTCAGAAGCCTTAATCTTCTTTATGGTTTTGTTTGCATTAAGTACACCTTTCACCCAAACAAAGCAGCAATAGCAAATATGCCCGCCTGGCGGGCATAACTATTTTTTGTACTGGTAAAACTCCGCCAGCGTCATTCCCACCGTTTTATCTGATAGCCAGGTAAACAGCTGTTCCAAATCCTGATATAAACCTTCAATCGCCGCCTCGTCTTTAAAAGTAGGGCTCCCGCCAGGCATAAATTCCGACGAATGCAGCATGAACTCTACGTAGTCATTTCCCTGAGACAGGCACTGCTGCGCAACCTTAATCATCTCCTGCGCGTTACCGCCGGACGGGCGTAACCAGTTAACTGACGGAGAACGGTATTTACCGCGCAGACGATCGTAACCCTGCTTCAGGGAATTCAGCCATGCCGGGTGTTTATACTGGATACTCATCGGAACTTCGAGTAAGGGGCTATTTCCCGGCCGGGAAATGTCGTCTACGTCCAAAAAGTAGGCACGATCGGGAAAATGCTGGTAATTCGTTCCGCCATTACCCTGCGGGGCACCTTTCGCGTTGCGCCAGTTCACGCGCGGCGTAACGGAACAATCTACCTGATACCCCAGCTCAATCAGCAACCGGGCGTAACGGCTGTCGAATGCCCAGCGCCCGGCGCGATGGCTGAGCATTTTTGTCTGGAAGGTCTCTTCCAGTAGGCGGGTCATGAACAGCACTTTCTCACGCATGACCTCGTCTGAAAACTCAATCAGATAAGGCTGCCAGCGCCAGTCATCACCGGTCAGATCGTGCTCCGGAGGGCTGTTCCAGGCATGGAGATGCATTCCTACCTCGCCCTGCCCCCGGGCTATGACCTCTTTCGCGAACTCAATGAACACCGGTTCGACGGCCATCTCGTAGTTGGTGAGCCAGACAGGCTTAAAGCCGAAACGCTCGCAAAGCGTCTGAAACCGCGCCAGGTAGCGCGCGTTTTCCGTTTTGATGACCCGGTGGTTCTGCCAGAGATTATCCCCTTCTGTATCGATCGTGATGATAAACGCTGGTTTTTTCATAATGAGTCCGCAAGACAAAATAGTTAGCGCTATGTTACGCACGCCCGAAAGCTGGAGTAAACCCTTCCAGGGAAATTCCTGACATTATGGAGAAAGAGTGCAAGTCGTTACCAGGTCTATTAGAATTGCCAACAGTACAACGCCGATAAGATGATGATGAATAACTTACCTGACACGCCTGATTTGCGCATTTTACTGATTAAACTTCGCCATCATGGTGACATGTTACTCACCACCCCCGTCATCAATTCATTGCGCCAGAAATGGCCTGAAGCCCAAATCGACGTGCTTCTCTATGAAGAGACGCGAGACATGCTCGCCGCGCATCCGGCAATCGGTACGATCTATGGTATCGATCGTAAATGGAAGCAGTTGGGGACGCTGAAGCACCTGCAAAAAGAGTGGCTGTTGCTTCGTGCTTTACGCGCTCAGCATTATCATCTGGTGATCAATCTTGCCGATCAGTGGCGCAGCGCACTGGTTACCCGCTTCACCGGCGCACCGGTTCGGCTCGGGTTCGCTTTTAACAAGCGCAATAATGCCTTCTGGCGTTTTTGTCACAGTGAACTGGTCTCGGTCGCCAGCCATCAGTCGCTGCACACCGTTGAACAAAACCTGTCCATACTGAAACCATTACCCGTTGCCGCCAGACCCGCCGTCACCATGGCTTACAGCGCGGATGACTGGAACCATGCTCATCACAAGCTGACAAAAAAGGGCGTGGGGGAACGCTATATCGTTATTCAACCCACTTCACGCTGGTTCTTTAAGTGCTGGGACGAAGGCAAAATGGCGCAAACTATCGCCGCGTTGCAGCAGGACGGCCACACTATCGTCCTTACGGCGGGACCGGATAAGAAAGAGCTGGCGATGATTGACCGCATTCTTGCCGCCTCCCCGCAGACGGGTGTTGTATCGCTGGCAGGGCAGTTAACCCTGCGCCAGCTGGCCTCGCTTATCGATCACGCAGCCCTGTTCATTGGCGTTGACTCCGTCCCCATGCACATGGCCGCCGCCCTTCAGACGCCCTGCGTGGCGCTGTTTGGCCCATCAAAGTTGACGTTCTGGTCGCCATGGCAGGTTAACGGCGAGGTCATCTGGGCTGGTAACTACGGCCCGCTTCCCAACCCTGACGCCATTGATACAAAAACGACGGAACGTTATCTCGACGCCATCCCCGTTGATGCTGTCGTCTCCGCCGCAAGGAGATACCTGCAATGAAGCTTCATCGTCTGGCCATTGTGCGCCAAAAATATCGGCCGGATGGGGGAGCAGAACGTTTTGTCTCCAGGGCACTCACCGCGCTGAGCAATCAAAATCTTGAGCTCAACGTCATCACCCGCGAGTGGCAGGGCGAAAAGCAGGACGACTGGCATATTCATATTTGCGATCCAAGAAAGTGGGGCCGCATCAGCCGTGAACGCGGCTTTGCGCACGCCGCGCGCGCGCTGTGGCAGCAACAGCAGTTTGATATTGTACAGAGCCACGAACGTATTCCGGGCTGCGATATTTACCGCGCCGGAGATGGTGTACATCGACGCTGGCTGCTACAGCGTACGCGTATTCTTCCCGCCTGGCGCGCGAAGCTGCTCATGCACGATCGCTATCACCGCTACGTGATGAACGCCGAACGTGAAATGTACCAGGCTCCCGAGTTGAAAGCCGTTATCTGTAATGCGGAGATGATCAAGCGCGAAATCGTCGAAGACTTTGATATTGACGCAAAAAAGATACATGTGATTTATAATTCAATAGATTCCCGCCGCTTCGTTCCGGCAGAAGAGAGGCAGCGCGCTGTACTGCGTAAGCAATTTGGCTTACCCGCTGATGCCGTCATTTTCTGCTTCGTGGGTTCAGGGTTTGAACGCAAGGGGCTGGCAAGCGCTATTCAGGCTATAGCAGGAACATCGGCGTGGCTGGTTGTGGTCGGTCAGGATAAAGCGGAAAGCCGTTATCGCGACCTCGCCCGTTCATTAGGCTGTGAGGGGCAAATCCGTTTCCTGGGGATGCAAAAAGAGACGCTGCCATTTTATCAGCTTTCTGATGGTTTACTGCTGCCGACGCTGTATGATCCTTTCCCTAACGTCATACTTGAAGCAATGGCCTGTGGATTGCCCGTCATTACGTCAGAGAGTTGCGGTGGTTCAGAATTTATTGAGCAAGGCCAGAACGGGTTTTACTGTGATGCACTTGATATCCACACATTGAAGGAGGCCGTCATGTCCATCCCTTCACTGGAAAAAAATAACAATATGGGGCTTGCGGCGCGTGAACGCGTCAGAGAAGCAACCCCTGAAAAACTATCAAGTCAGCTTATTTCGCTTTATCAAAAATTACTGGATTAATAATGCGCATCCTAATGATTATTGATGGTTTACCCGGTGGAGGAGCCGAAAAAACGGTTCTCACCCTCTCCAGCGGACTGACAGAACTGGGGCATCAGGTCACCCTTTTCTCCTTACGGAAGGTGTGCGACTACGCCATTCCGGAAGGCATCGATTTTCAGGTCGTGCAGGATACCTGTAAAAAACCCTGGCGCAAGCTGACCGAGATCCCGCGTCGCGCCCGTTTGCTGGATCGCGCCATTGAGCAGGCAGAACGCAGCGGTAAATTTGACGTCGTCTTCTCGCATCTGCATAAAACCGACCGTATCGTGGCGCACAGCCGCGTGCTGGATCGCGATAAGGTCTGGTTTTGCGTACACGGGATGTTCTCCTTCTCCTATTTGCGCCATCGCAGCGGGCTTTCTCGCTGGTTTAAGCATTATAAAATTCGTCATACCTATGAAAACCGCAACGTGGTGGCGGTATCCGGCGCCGTGCTGCACGATCTGTCTGAAGTACTCGCGATCCCCCTGCGGCGCAAAGCGGTTATCCATAACCCGTTTGATATCCCTGAAATTCAGCGTCTGGCGGAAGCGCCCTTTGAGATGCAGGGGCAGAATTACATTATCCACGTTGGCCGTTTTCATGAGCACAAACGTCACGACCGGCTGCTGCGGGCGTTTGCGATGAGCAAGATTGACGCATCACTGGTGTTGATGGGCAAAGGCTCTGACGTGAAAATTAACCAGCTCAAACAGCTTGCCGCTAAGCTGGGAATTGAAAACAAGATCGTCTTCCGCCCGTTTGAAACCAATCCTTATCCGTGGATCAAAGGTGCACGCCTTTTAGTGTTAAGTTCCGACTGCGAAGGTTTTGGTAATGTACTGGTAGAGTCCATTATCTGTCAGACCCCACCGGTGAGTACAAACTGCCCTGGCGGCCCTGCTGAGATCCTTACTGGCCCCCTGGCGCGCGGTCTGACCGCGTTAACCGACGAATCACTGGCGAATACCCTGGCAGAACTGTATGCCTCTCCGCCGGTTGTTGATCGCGAAACGATCGCATCGTTCGGTATCAACGCCATTTGCCAGCAATACATTGCTTTGGTCGACAACCAAAAATAATCAGGTTTCATATGCAAAATTCAGCGCCTATATTAAGCGTGGTGGTTGCCGTTTATAACGGTGAAGCTTTTCTCGATCAGTTCTTTACCTGCCTTGTAAATCAACACATGGACAGTATGGAAGTCATCATCGTGAATGACGGCTCCACTGACCGCTCGATGCAGATTGTCGAAAAATGGCGCGAACAGCTGCCACAGATGCAGGTTATTGAACAACCTAATCAGGGCGTGTCCATCGCGCGTAATACCGGCCTGGCCATTGCGACCGGCCAATATCTCTCTTTCCCGGATATTGATGATGTCTTCAAACCCGGCATGTACCAGCGTCTGCTGGATATGGCCGTCACGCAGAACCTGGATGTCGCCACCTGCAATGGCAACTACGTCTGGGAAAATAACAAAAAACCGTCTCGCCCTATCTTCCCTGAAGATAAGCTCGCCTCAACGGGCGTCATGAATGGCGCGGCATGGTTAAAAAAGGCGCTGGATTCACGTAAGTTCCTGCATGTGACCTGGCTGAATATCTATCGTCACGATTTTATTCGTCAGCACGGCTTTCGTTTCGAGCCTGGCCTGCGCCATCAGGATATCCCGTGGACGACTGAGGTGCTGCTTGCTGCAGAACGCGTTCAGTACACCAGCGAACGCTTTTACGACTACTACATTCACTCCGCCTCGGTATCGCACACCCCGGATAATGACGACACGCTGATTCGCTCAGCGCGCCATTACATGAAGATCCTGAAGATGCTAGATGCCATTAACCAGCGCTACCCGGATAAAGTGAAAAATATCCCGGCCTGTCACTGGCAAATCGCCAAAGAGGGTCTGGGAATTATTCATACCTTCGACAACATGAAGGATGAAGCGAAGAAATCAATGATAATCAAAGAGTTCTTCGACACCGGGATCTGGAAGCTCATCTGGAAAAGTGCCAAAAGCCCGCGTTTGCGCTGGCGCCTGGGCCGACGCTACTTCCGTTTAAAACGGTATCTGGCATAAGAGATAGCTTTAGCACGCTTAAATGCTTAGAATTTCCCGGCCGAAACTAAAAAAACGGATAATCGCTTGGAATTGTTGTATACCGCCCTGCTCTACATCATTCAGCCACTGGTGTGGCTGCGACTGTTGCTTCGTAGCCGTAAAGCGCCTGCGTACCGTAAACGCTGGGCCGAACGCTATGGCTACTGCCGCAATAAAGTGGCGCCGGACGGTATTCTGCTGCATTCCGTGTCAGTCGGGGAAACGCTGGCCGCCATTCCACTGGTGCGTGCCTTACGCCACCGTTATCCGTCACTGCCCATCACCGTCACCACGATGACGCCAACAGGCTCAGAGCGCGTGATGTCTGCCTTCGGTAAAGACGTGCATCACGTCTACCTGCCGTACGATCTCCCCTGCGCCATGAACCGTTTCCTGAATACCGTTCGCCCTAAACTGGTGATCGTCATGGAAACTGAACTGTGGCCGAATATGATTTCCGCCCTGCATGCCCGTAAAATTCCTTTGGTTATCGCCAACGCGCGTCTGTCGGAACGCTCGGCGAAAGGGTACGGCAAGCTGGGTAAATTTATGCGTCGCCTGCTCAGCAAAATTACGCTGATCGCCGCGCAGAACGAAGAAGATGCCGCGCGCTTTATCGCCCTCGGCCTGAAGCGCAACCAGCTTGCGGTCACGGGTAGCCTGAAGTTCGATATTTCCGTCACCCCTGAACTCGCCGCCCGTGCGGTAACGCTGCGTCGTCAGTGGGCGCCGCGTCGCCAGGTCTGGATTGCCACCAGCACCCATGACGGCGAAGAGGCCATTATTCTTCAGGCTCACCGCCAGCTGCTGGAAAAATTCCCTGATTTACTGCTGATTCTGGTGCCTCGCCATCCTGAGCGTTTTAAAGATGCCCGGGAGATGGTGCAAAAAGGCGGTTTCAGCTTCACCCTGCGCAGCAGCGGCGAAATCCCCTCTGGCAGCACGCAGGTGGTGATTGGCGATACGATGGGCGAACTGATGCTGCTGTACGGGATTGCCGATCTTGCTTTCGTTGGCGGAAGCCTGGTGGAGCGCGGTGGTCATAACCCGCTGGAGCCGGCAGCCCACGCCATTCCCGTGCTGATGGGTCCACACACGTTTAACTTCAAAGATATCTGCGCGAAATTGCAGCAAGCCGATGGCTTAATCACCGTGACCGATGCGGACTCGGTGGTCAAAGAGGTCTCAACCCTTCTGACTGACGAAGATTACCGCCTGTGGTACGGTCGTCACGCCGTTGAAGTCCTGCATCAGAACCAGGGCGCACTGACCCGTCTGCTGCAACTTTTGCAACCTTACCTGCCGCAGCGGAGCCACTAATGTCAACGCGTCTGTCGGTCGTGATGATCGCCAAAAACGCCGCCGACCTGCTTCCGGATTGCCTGGCCTCTGTTGCCTGGGCTGACGAAATCGTCATTCTCGATTCCGGAAGTACGGACAATACGGCGGACGTTGCCCGTGCAGCCGGGGCAAAAGTCTTTACCGACACCGACTGGCAGGGCTACGGTATTCAGCGTCAGCGTGCGCAGGGTTACGCCACAGGCGATTACGTGTTGATGATCGATACCGATGAGCGCGTCACCCCGGAACTCCGACAGGCCATTCAAACGGTGCTTGCCGCGCCACAGCCCGGCGCGGTCTACAGTATCGCGCGTCGTAACTATTTCCTGGGCCGCTTTATGCGCCACAGCGGCTGGTACCCCGACCGCGTGATGCGCCTCTATGCCCGCGAGCGTTATCAGTACAACGACAACCTGGTCCATGAGTCTCTGGCCTGCGATAACGCTCAGGTCATCCCCCTGACGGGCGATCTGCTTCATCTGACCTGCCGCGATTTCGCCAGCTTCCAGCGGAAACAGCTGAACTATGCCACCGCCTGGGCACAGGAGCGGCATGCGCGCGGCAAGAAGGCCACGCTGACCGGCATCTTCACCCACACGCTGGGCGCGTTTCTGAAAACGCTGCTGCTACGTGGCGGCGTGCTGGACGGCAAACAGGGCTGGTTACTGGCGGTAGTGAATGCCCAGTATACTTTCAATAAATACACCGAGCTGTGGGCGCTGAACCGCGGCTACTCAGAGAAAACGTGAGCCATGAGCACAAAAGCGATTTATCCGGGTACCTTCGATCCGATCACTAACGGTCATCTTGATATCATCACCCGTGCGGCGTGTATGTTCGACAAGGTGATTCTGGCCATTGCCGCCAGCCCGAGCAAAAAGCCGATGTTCGACCTGAACGAACGCGTGCAGCTTGCCACCGATGCGATTTCGCATTTGTCGAATGTTGAGGTCGTCGGATTCAGCGATTTGATGGCAAACTTTGCCCGTGCCCAGCAGGCCAATATCCTGATCCGCGGTCTTCGCGCGGTAGCAGACTTCGAATATGAGATGCAGCTGGCGCACATGAACCGCCATCTGATGCCGGAGCTGGAGAGCGTATTCCTGATGCCCTCCAAAGAGTGGTCCTTCATCTCTTCTTCGCTGGTGAAAGAGGTGGCGCGCCATCGCGGGGACGTTACCCACTTTCTGCCGGTTAACGTCCACCAGGCGTTGATGGAAAAGTTAAAGTAACCCTACTTCTGGCACTGACGGCAGTAAAACGTGGCGCGCTGAGCGTGCTTCGTGGCAATAATCGGCGTCCCGCATGCTCTGCACGGTTCCCCCTTACGACCATAAACCTGCAACTCCTGCGCAAAATAGCCCGGCTTCCCGTCGCTTTGCAGAAAATCCTTCAGCGTCGTCCCGCCCTGCTCAATTGAGCGCAGTAGTACCGCTTTAATCACTCTGACCAGCAGCTCGCACTCCTGCGCAGACAGCGAAGAGGCCAGCCGATCGGGATGGATCCCGGCGGCAAACAACGATTCGCTGGCATAGATATTCCCCACGCCCACGACCAGCTTGTTATCCATCAGCCAGGGTTTAATCGGGGTTTTCTTTTTCGCGCACTTCTCTTTGAGATAATCTGCGTTAAACGCCTCTGAGAGCGGCTCAGGTCCAAGATGCGCCAGCACGTTGTGCCCTTCCAGCTCTTTGGTCCACAGCCATGCACCAAAGCGACGCGGGTCGGTGTAACGCAGCACCTTGCCGTTACTCATCACCAGATCAACGTGGTCGTGCTTTTCCGCAGGCAACTCTTCGGTGAGGATGCGCAGGCTTCCCGACATGCCCAGATGGATAATGATCCAGCCGTCAGGCAGCTCCAGCAGCAGGTATTTCGCGCGGCGCTGTACGCTCAGGACGGGTTTATCGCTTAACGCGTGGATCTCATCGGACACCGGCCAGCGCAGACGCCCGTTGCGAACGACAGCATGAAGAATAGTCGCGCCAACCAGATGGGGCTCAATGCCGCGGCGGCTGGTCTCTACCTCAGGTAATTCAGGCATGGTTCCTCCGTTGAGATGCAGAATGCAAAAAACCCCGCAGTTGCGGGGTTTTTCAATACAAGGAGACTAAAATTATTTGATTTTAGCTTCTTTGTACAGTACGTGCTGGCGTACAACTGGATCGAATTTTTTCAGTTCCAGTTTTTCCGGCTTAGTACGTTTGTTCTTCGTGGTGGTGTAGAAGTGACCTGTACCAGCAGAAGAAACCAGCTTGATTTTCTCGCGAATACCTTTAGCCATGATTTATTTCCTCTTTAAGTACTTAGTACTTTTCGCCACGGGCACGCAGTTCGGACAGAACTGTATCGATGCCTTTCTTATCGATTACACGCATACCTTTAGCAGATACGCGCAGGGTGACAAAACGCTTCTCGCTCTCAACCCAGAAACGGTGAGAGTGCAGGTTCGGCAGGAAACGGCGTTTAGTCGCGTTCAGTGCGTGGGAACGGTTGTTACCGGTCACCGGACGCTTGCCAGTAACTTGGCAGACTCGGGACATGTCTATTCTCCAAAAATCAAATTAGCTCGAGCTTCGTATGGGGTATCGGCGCCTCGTCAGGCTTTACAGCCCGGTCATCGCATAGTTCTATTGAACTCTCGATTGCCAGGCCCAAATGCCAAACCCGAGATTCTCAAAGGTGGCGTAGTATACGCTGACTCGGCGGTGTGCTCAAGTCCCGAACAGACAAAGATCCCGATGGATCGCGAGAAAAGGCCTAAATCCAGCCACGTTCGGCAAAAGAAATGTACTCTCCGCGGCCAATTATCAGATGGTCCAGCACACGAATGTCCATGAATTGACAGCATTTGATAATACGTTCGGTAATTGCTTTGTCAGCTCTGCTTGGTTCTGCACAGCCAGAGGGGTGATTATGCGCGAGGATCACGCCGGCTGCATTCACTTTTATCGCTTCCCGCACAATTTCACGCGGATGCACCTCAACGTGGCTCAATGTTCCCGAAAAAAGGCGGGTATGTTTCAGTACCCGGTTTTTGTTGTCGAGAAAGATCACCATAAAGATCTCCCGCTCCAGATCGGAAAGCTGGCTTTGCAGAAATTCGCGGGTCATATCGGGGGTGAGGATCGGGTCTTCTTCCTCCATACGCACGTTGTAAAATCGCCGGGCCAGCTCGGCAATGCCCCGTAACTGGGCATATTTCGCCACGCCAATACCCTCAACGTGCGTAAACGCCTCCAGCTCGGCGGTCAACAATCCATACAGTGAGCCGAAATGCTCTATCAGCTCTTTCGCCAGCGTAAATACCGTTTTCCCCGGCGTGCCTGTGCGTAAAAAGAGCGCCAGCAGCTCGTCGTCCTTTAACAACGTGACGCCATGGCGCAGCATTTTTTCACGCGGTAGCAGCAGTTCAGTCTCTTCCATGCCCGGCCTCCTTCTGTTTGCCATTATGCTGCCACAGGCAAATTCGGGGCTCGACGCTGGCGTTTCGTTCTTGCGTAGCGCCTCGCAAAGTGAATTGAGGACATCATCACCCCGTTTTAGGGATTGTGATAAAATGCCCGCTCTCTGGTGAAACCCAACAGGAAAGAATCATGATGAGCCTGGCCGGTAAAAAAATCGTTCTTGGCGTCAGCGGCGGTATTGCTGCCTATAAAACGCCAGACCTGGTGCGCCGTTTGCGCGAGCGCGGGGCCGACGTACGGGTCGCGATCACCGAAGGCGGCAAAGCCTTTATCACCCCGCTGAGCCTGCAAGCCGTCTCGGGATACCCGGTATCCGACAGCCTTCTCGACCCGGCAGCCGAAGCCGCAATGGGCCATATTGAGCTGGGGAAATGGGCCGATCTGGTTATCCTTGCCCCCGCCACGGCAGATGTAATTGCCCGCGTGGCGGCCGGGATGGCGAACGATCTGGTAACGACCATTTGCCTCGCCACGCCTGCGCCCGTCGCGGTTGTACCCGCAATGAACCAGCAGATGTATCGCAACGCCGCTACCCAGCATAATCTGGATACGCTGGCCTCGCGCGGCCTGCTAATTTGGGGACCGGAGAGCGGCAGCCAGGCCTGTGGCGACGTGGGGCCAGGGCGTATGCTCGACCCATTGACGATTGTTGATATGGCCGCCGCCCATTTCTCGCCTGTCAACGATCTGCAACATCTCAACATCATGATTACCGCGGGCCCCACGCGCGAGCCGCTGGATCCGGTGCGATACATCACCAACCACAGCTCCGGCAAAATGGGCTTTGCGATTGCTGCCGCGGCAGCCAAACGAGGCGCGAACGTGACGCTGGTGAGCGGCCCGGTGTCGCTTACCACCCCTGCGTTTGTGCGGCGTATTGATGTAACTACCGCGCTGGAAATGGAAGCCGCCGTACAGGCGCATGCTCAACAGCAGCATATTTTTATCGGCTGTGCGGCCGTCGCTGATTACCGCGCCGAAACCATTGCCGACGCCAAAATTAAAAAGCAAGGTGATGAATTAACAATAAAAATGGTGAAGAACCCGGATATCGTTGCCGGTGTCGCCGCATTGAAAACTCATCGTCCTTACGTTGTTGGGTTTGCCGCAGAAACGAATAATGTGGAAGAATATGCCCGGCAAAAACGTACCCGCAAAAACCTCGATTTGATTTGCGCGAACGACGTATCGCTGTCCACGCAAGGATTTAACAGCGACAGCAACGCATTGCACCTTTTCTGGCAGGATGGAGATAAAGTCTTACCGCTTGAGCGCAAAGAACTCCTGGGCCAACAATTACTGGACGAGATCGTTACCCGTTATGATGAAAAAAATCGACGTTAAGATTCTGGACCCGCGCGTTGGCGAGCAATTTCCGCTGCCAACGTATGCCACCTCCGGCTCTGCCGGTCTTGACCTGCGCGCCTGTCTCGATGACGCCGTAGAACTGGCGCCGGGTGCAACGACCCTGATCCCGACCGGGCTGGCGATTCACATTGCTGACCCGTCACTGGCAGCGGTGATCCTGCCGCGCTCTGGCCTGGGCCATAAGCATGGCGTCGTGCTGGGTAACCTGGTCGGCCTGATCGACTCTGACTATCAGGGTCAGCTGATGGTATCCGTCTGGAACCGTGGCCAGGACAGCTTCACCATTGAACCGGGCGAGCGTATCGCGCAGATGGTGTTTGTACCGGTGGTGCAGGCAGAATTTAACCTGGTGGCAGACTTCGACGCTACCGACCGTGGCGAAGGCGGCTTCGGCCATTCCGGGCGCAAATAACCGCCCGACAAACACGCATCTCACAGCGCCATAATGCAATAACAAACCGCAAACGTCAGTTTGCGGGTCGCTGTGTGGTTGCCAGCCTGACAAGTGCTTATTTTCAGGGGTATTTTGTAACATGGCAGAAAAACAAACCGCGAAAAGGAATCGTCGCGAAGAAATACTTCAATCTCTGGCTCTGATGCTTGAATCCAGCGACGGCAGTCAACGCATCACCACCGCCAAGCTGGCGGCCTCTGTGGGCGTGTCAGAGGCGGCGCTGTATCGTCATTTCCCGAGCAAAACCCGGATGTTCGACAGCCTGATCGAGTTTATCGAAGATAGCCTGATCACGCGCATCAACCTGATTCTGAAGGATGAAAAAGACACCTGCACGCGTCTGCGTCTGATTGTGCTGCTGATTCTGGGCTTTGGTGAACGTAACCCGGGTCTGACCCGTATTCTTACCGGCCACGCGCTGATGTTTGAACAGGATCGTCTGCAAGGCCGTATAAACCAGCTTTTTGAGCGTATCGAAGCCCAGCTTCGTCAGGTTCTGCGCGAGAAGAAAATGCGGGAAGGTGAGGGATATAATACGGATGAGACGCTGCTGGCAAGCCAGATCCTGGCATTTTGCGAAGGGATGCTCTCCCGGTTTGTGCGCAGCGAGTTTAAATATCGACCAACGGACGATTTTGACGCCCGCTGGCCGTTAGTGGCAGCACAATTACAGTAACGCCATCGCCGGATGGCGGCTTCGCCTTATCCGGCCTACGAACAGGTAGGCCCGGTAAGCGTAGCGCCACCGGGCAACGCAATTAAACCCCGAACTCTTCGCGATACGCTTTTACCGCCGCCAGGTGATCCGCCATCTCAGGCTTCTCTTCCAGATATGCAATCAGGTCTGTCAGCGTGATGATAGAGATCACTTTGCAGCCATAATCGCGTTCCACTTCCTGAATAGCAGAGATGTCGCCACGCCCGCGTTCCTGACGATCAAGCGAAATCAGCACACCCGCAAGCGTTGCACCGTTAGCCTGGATAATCTCCATCGATTCACGGATCGCGGTGCCTGCGGTGATCACGTCATCCACCAGCATCACGCGGCCCTGCAACGCACTGCCGACCAGATTGCCGCCTTCACCGTGGGTTTTGGCCTCTTTACGGTTAAAGCAGTACGGTACGTCGCGGTCATGGTGCTCCGCCAGCGCCACCGCCGTGGTGGTTGCAATTGGAATGCCTTTGTACGCGGGGCCAAACAGCAGATCGAAATCAATCCCGGAATCTACCAGCGCTTCGGCATAGAAGCGGCCTAACAGTGCCAGGTCGCGCCCGGTATTAAACAGCCCGGCGTTGAAGAAATACGGGCTTTTACGACCGGATTTCAGCGTGAACTCGCCAAACTTAAGTACCTGCTTGTTAAGCGCAAACTCAATAAACTGGCGCTGATACGATTTCATGGATTTGCTCCTTTGTCTTTTCAGTCTTACAGGCAAAAAAAAGGCGACTCATTGGTCGCCTTAAAATCAATTTTCTAACGCCGCTTTCTGCGTCGCTACAATAGATTCAATACCCCCTCGGGCCAACGCCAGCAAGGTGAGCAGTTCTTCGTGAGTGAATGGCTCGCCTTCTGCCGTGCCCTGCACTTCAATGATGCGACCATCTTCGGTCATCACCACGTTCATGTCGGTTTCTGCGGCAGAATCTTCAACGTATTCCAGATCGCAAAGCGCTTCGCCGTTAACAATACCAACGGAGACAGCAGCAACCATCCCTTTCATTGGGTTGGTTTTCAGCTTACCGGCGGCAACCAGCTTGTTCAGCGCATCTGCCAGCGCCACACAGGCACCGGTAATGGAGGCCGTACGCGTGCCGCCATCGGCCTGGATCACGTCGCAGTCCAGCGTGATGGTGAACTCACCCAGCGTTTTTAAGTCAACCGCGGCGCGGAGCGCACGTGCGATCAGGCGCTGGATCTCCATAGTACGGCCGCCCTGCTTACCTTTTGCCGCTTCACGGGCATTACGGGTATGGGTTGCGCGCGGCAACATACCGTATTCGGCGGTGATCCACCCCTGCCCCTGACCTTTCAGGAAGCGAGGCACGCCCTCTTCGATGGACGCGGTGCAAAGCACTTTGGTGTCACCAAACTCAACCAGCACGGAGCCTTCAGCGTGTTTTGTATAGTTACGGGTCAGGGTGACGGGACGCACCTGGTTGGCGCTACGACCTGCTGGACGCATGATGGATTCTCCGGCTTGAAACGAATGTGGCTGCGCATTATACGGATAAAGGACGCTTATTCCTATCCTGAGAAGCCCCTGAAAGCTATAATCCCCCCATCTCTCCTTTAAAAACGGGAATGTCTATGATCCGCAGTATGACCGCCTACGCCCGGCGTGAAATCAAGGGTAGCTGGGGTAGCGCTACCTGGGAAATGCGCTCGGTAAACCAGCGCTATCTGGAAACATATTTCCGTATGCCGGAACAGTTCCGCAGCCTGGAGCCTGTGGTGCGTGAGCGTATCCGTACGCGTCTGACCCGCGGGAAAGTGGAATGTAACCTGCGTTTTGAGCCCGATGCCAGTGCACAGGGCGAACTGATCCTGAACGAAAAGCTGGCAAAACAGCTGGTTAATGCGGCGAACTGGGTCAAAATGCAAAGCGATGAAGGCGAGATCAACCCGGTTGATATTCTGCGCTGGCCTGGCGTGATGGCCGCCGGAGAGCAGGATCTGGACGCGATTACCGCTGAGATCCTGGCTGCACTCGACGGCACGCTGGATGACTTTATCGTTGCCCGCGAAACCGAAGGCCAGGCGCTGAAAGCGATGATTGAGCAACGCCTTGAAGGCGTGAGCGCCGAAGTGGCTAAAGTGCGCGCGCATATGCCAGAAGTGCTGCAATGGCAGCGTGAGCGACTTGTCGCCAAACTGGAAGAGGCGGAAGTTCAGCTGGAAAACAACCGTCTGGAACAAGAGCTGGTGCTGATGGCGCAGCGTGTAGACGTGGCTGAAGAGCTGGATCGTCTGGAAGCGCACGTTAAAGAGACCTACAACATCCTGAAGAAGAAAGAAGCGGTAGGCCGCCGTCTCGACTTTATGATGCAGGAGTTCAACCGCGAGTCGAACACGCTGGCGTCTAAGTCTATCAATGCAGAGGTGACCAATTCAGCAATTGAACTGAAGGTCCTGATTGAGCAGATGCGCGAGCAGATCCAGAATATCGAGTAATACCTTTCAGGGTGGTGTCTGGCACATCACCCATTACTTTTTCTAATCCATATTTATCCTTACTTTCTTTGTCTCCCGCCTTATCACAAGCCCGTCTGCCATGCGTTGATAAATTTGTGTAGGGCAAATCCCCTCGCCTTAGAAAATCTCAATCGTGATCTTGCGCACAAATCGCTAACCTCCTCCACTTCATTCCGGAGGGTTTATGCTGCTTCACATTCTCTATCTTATTGGCATTACCGCTGAAGCCATGACCGGCGCGCTTGCCGCCGGACGTCGCCGAATGGACACCTTCGGCGTGATCATTATTGCCACGGCCACTGCGCTCGGCGGCGGGTCCGTGCGCGATATCCTGCTTGGCCATTATCCGCTCGGCTGGGTTAAAAACCCTGAGTACGTCATTATCGTGGCAACGGCAGCCGTGCTAACCACGATTGTAGCCCCGGTGATGCCTCATCTGCGCCGCTTGTTCCTGGTACTGGATGCGCTTGGGCTGATTGTTTTTTCCATCATTGGCGCACAAATTGCTCTCGATATGGGTGAAGGCCCGGTTATCGCCACCATTGCGGCGGTGATCACGGGCGTGTTTGGCGGGGTGCTGCGGGATATGTTCTGCAAACGTATCCCGCTGGTTTTCCAGAAGGAACTGTACGCCGGCATCTCCTTTGCCGCGGCAGTGCTTTATGTCGCCTTGCAGCACTATGTCACCAACCACGATGTGGTGGTTATCTCCACGCTGCTGTTTGGTTTCACGGCGCGTATGCTGGCATTGCGTATGAAGCTTGGCCTGCCGGTTTTTCATTACAAGCACAACGCGCATTAATGTCAGAACCCGTTAATGTGCTGCTCAGCCAGCCACCTTGCCAGCCTATCAACGGGAGGCGCATGCAGCCAGTTAACGACCTGCTGCGCCTTCTCTTCACCTGTTCCCGGCAGAGCCTGCCAGTCAGCGGCGCTCCGCTGATTCAGCGCCTGCCACGACGCCGCCCCAACCGCATTCAGCGTGGCTTTTGTCAGCGGGATCCCCATCGCTGTGACCCAGCGAATAAAAGGTTGTTTGCGCACAATATTAAAACGATGCCAGAGCGATAACCCGCGCCCGGCGGAAAAGCCAGGCGTGGACTGTAGCTGCGCCTGCGTCAGTGTTAACCACGAAAAAATATGCTCGAAACGATGCGTCTGATGAAGCGTTCGCCAGCCCGCCTCGCCTAACCCCTCGATCCCTAGCCCTTGTTTTGAGCTAAGCCACGTCAACCGGGCAAAGAACTGTTCCATACACGCTGGTGAGGCATAAAAACAGGTCAGCGAGTGGTACTGCAGGGCCGGAGGTTCTGGTTTTTCCCTGTTCGCTCCCCGCCAGACAACTCGATCGAATCGGGGGATCCCCTGCCCGGCGAGGCTTATCAGAACCTGATCGCCGGGAACAATATCCAGCCGCTGCCAGCGTGTGACCGACCCCAGGCTCACCCGCCGCACCTGTTTATCATCAAGCTTTACTGGATCCAGTTCGGCTACAACGGACACCTTGCCCGTTCGCCCGACGCCAAACTGTATCCCTCGCACTTCAGCAACCTGAGCGACAGGCGTATATTTCCATGCGACAACCCAACGGCCTTCACCGGGTAACCAACCGTCGCCCGCGGGTTCATCCACTGAACGCACCACAATGCCGTCCGTGGCAAAGGGCAATGCTGTTGTATGCCACGCTGAACGCTGCGCTTCGACCGCATTCACAGACGCGGCGGGCAGCGTATAACGCGCCGTCAGGGTGAACCCGGCTTTTGACAACGCATCCAGAGATACCTGCATCTCTTTAGGTCCATCCGGCCAGGCCCAGATAAACACGCCGAGCTGCCTGAGAAGTGCGCTATCGTTATGACGCATCATGGCGCCCGCCACTTTTGCCCGCATGTTCATCCCCCCCATCTGACGCTGGATGTGGTTTTCATGAATCCAGAACAGTTCACCCTGTAAGACGCTATTTGCCAGGGGGCCGGACAGGTTTTGCGGAACAGAGGGGATTGATCGAACCTGCGCCGTCCAGTCTTCACCTTTCACACCGTTGCCACGGCTAATGGCCCGGACAAGCTTCCCGCCCTGGTACACCAGCGTCACAGCCACGCCATCCACTTTGGGCTGCATCCAGAGATGTTGCCGGGCTCGTATCCACTGGCTGAGCTCAGCTTTACTGGCAACCTTATGCACGCCCGTATGCGCAACCGGGTGTGTCACACTACCTGTCAGAGGTGGCGGTCTCTCTTCGGAAGAGACATGACCAAAGCAGCGCTGCCACTGGTTCAACCGCGCGTTAAGCTGATCGTAAACCCCGTCATCAACGTCACTGACTCCCTGCTTCCAGTAAGCATCGTCCCAGCGTTTGATCTGCGCGCTCAGCGCTACAATTTCCTTTTCTGCTTTTGCCTGCGACCATACCGGGCATACCGCTAACCCGGTGCTACACCACAACAGCGCAAACCCGCTTATCCATCGCCACATTATTACCCCTCCTTTGCGTTGGAGGAGGTATAACCCGGTATTGAAAACGACGCGAATGGCAACGTTACGCTTTACGAGGCGTTATCCAGCGTTTCTTTTTGTTGCTGCAAACCGCAGACAAAACCTGAAAACGGCACGCAAAATTTAATCATCCACGGGAAAAAGTGTGACAAAGGCTACGTCACACAGCGGCGACGTGTATAATAAGCCCGTATGTAGGACTTCTTCGTTAACACATACAAAAGACTCTCATGGCTCAAGGCACGCTTTATATTGTTTCTGCCCCTAGTGGCGCGGGTAAATCCAGCCTTATTCAGGCACTGTTAAAAACCCAACCGCTGTACGATACACAGGTTTCTGTTTCTCACACCACGCGTGCACCGCGTCCGGGTGAGGTGCACGGTGAACACTATTTCTTTGTGAATCACGACGAATTCAGAGCGATGATTGGCAGAGACGCGTTTCTTGAACACGCAGAAGTATTCGGTAACTACTACGGTACTTCGCGTGAAACCATTGAGCAGGTTCTGGCGACCGGCGTGAACGTGTTCCTGGATATCGACTGGCAGGGCGCGCAGCAAATTCGTAAGAAAATGCCTGATTCGCGCAGTATTTTTATTCTACCGCCATCGAAAGATGAACTGGATCGCCGCCTGCGGGGTCGCGGCCAGGACAGCGAAGAAGTTATCGCGAAGCGTATGGCACAGGCTGTTGCAGAAATGAGCCATTACGCGGAATATGATTACCTTATTGTGAATGATGATTTTGATGCCGCGCTGAGCGATCTCAAAACTATCCTTCGCGCAGAACGTCTGCGTATGAGCCGCCAGAAGCAGCGACATGACGCATTAATCACCAAACTGTTGGCAGACTGAACCCACTTTCAGTATCATGCCCAGTCATTTCTTCACCTGTGGAGCATTTTAAGTATGGCACGCGTAACTGTTCAGGACGCTGTAGAGAAAATTGGTAACCGTTTTGACCTGGTACTGGTCGCCGCGCGTCGCGCTCGTCAGATGCAGGTAGGCGGTAAAGATCCGCTGGTACCGGAAGAAAACGATAAAACCACCGTTATTGCACTTCGCGAAATCGAAGAAGGTCTGATCAACAACCAGATCCTCGACGTGCGTGAGCGCCAGGAGCAGCAAGAGCAGGAAGCCGCAGAACTGCAGGCCGTAACCGCCATTGCTGAAGGTCGTCGTTAATTAAACCTGCGGGTCGCCCTTGTATCTGTTTGAAAGCCTGAATCAACTGATTCAAACCTACCTGCCTGAAGACCAGATTAAGCGTCTTCAGCAGGCGTATCTCGTTGCACGTGACGCTCACGAGGGCCAGACACGTTCAAGCGGTGAACCCTATATCACGCACCCGGTAGCGGTGGCCTGTATTCTGGCCGAGATGAAACTCGACTACGAAACGCTCATGGCCGCCCTGCTGCATGACGTGATTGAAGATACCCCTGCCACCTACCAGGACATGGAACAGCTGTTTGGCAAAAGCGTTGCCGAGCTGGTGGAAGGGGTCTCTAAGCTTGATAAGCTGAAATTCCGCGATAAGAAAGAGGCGCAGGCCGAAAACTTTCGCAAGATGATCATGGCGATGGTGCAGGATATCCGCGTCATTCTCATCAAACTTGCTGACCGCACCCACAATATGCGCACGCTGGGCTCACTTCACCCGGATAAACGTCGCCGCATCGCCCGTGAAACCCTCGAAATCTACAGTCCGCTGGCGCACCGTTTAGGTATTCATCACATTAAAACCGAGCTGGAAGAGCTGGGTTTTGAAGCGTTATACCCGAACCGCTATCGCGTGATTAAAGAGGTGGTGAAAGCCGCTCGCGGTAACCGTAAAGAGATGATTCAAAAGATCCTCTCTGAAATCGAAGGGCGCTTGCAGGAAGCCGGTATTCCGTGCCGCGTCAGCGGTCGCGAAAAGCATTTGTACTCTATCTACTGCAAAATGGTGCTCAAGGAGCAGCGTTTTCACTCGATCATGGATATCTACGCGTTCCGCGTCATCGTCCACGACTCGGACACCTGCTACCGCGTGCTGGGGCAGATGCATAGCCTGTACAAGCCACGTCCGGGGCGCGTCAAAGATTACATCGCCATTCCAAAAGCGAACGGATACCAGTCTTTGCACACCTCGATGATTGGCCCGCACGGCGTTCCGGTTGAGGTGCAAATTCGTACCGAAGACATGGATCAGATGGCGGAAATGGGTGTCGCGGCGCACTGGGCTTATAAAGAGCACGGCGGCGAAAGCAGCACCACCGCGCAAATCCGCGCCCAGCGCTGGATGCAGAGCCTGCTGGAGCTGCAACAGAGTGCAGGTAGCTCGTTTGAATTTATCGAGAGCGTTAAATCCGATCTCTTCCCGGATGAGATTTACGTTTTCACGCCGGAAGGGCGCATTGTCGAACTGCCTGCGGGCGCGACGCCGGTCGACTTCGCTTACGCCGTGCATACCGATATCGGCCATGCCTGCGTGGGTGCCCGCGTCGACAGGCAGCCTTATCCGCTGTCGCAGCCGCTCTTCAGCGGGCAGACTGTCGAAATTATTACCGCGCCGGGCGCACGTCCTAACGCCGCCTGGCTGAACTTTGTCGTGAGCTCAAAAGCGCGCGCAAAAATCCGCCAGCTGCTGAAAAATCTCAAGCGCGACGACTCCGTTAGCCTGGGGCGTCGTCTGCTCAATCACGCGCTGGGTGGCAGCCGCAAACTGGCAGAGATCCCACCAGAAAACATTCAGCATGAGCTGGAGCGTATGAAGCTCGCCTCGCTGGATGACCTGCTGGCAGAGATTGGCCTCGGAAACGCCATGAGCGTGGTCGTGGCGAAGAACCTGCAACAGGGCGAAACGACAGCCGTTCCTGCTAACGCGCAAAATCATGGTCACCTGCCAATCAAAGGCGCTGACGGGGTGCTCATCACCTTCGCCAAATGCTGCCGCCCTATCCCGGGCGACCCGATTATTGCGCACGTCAGCCCAGGTAAAGGGCTGGTGATCCACCACGAATCTTGCCGTAACATCCGTGGCTATCAGAAAGAGCCTGAGAAGTTCATGGCGGTCGAATGGGATAAAGAGACAGCGCAGGAATTTATCACTGAAATCAAGGTGGATATGTTTAACCACCAGGGTGCACTGGCGAACCTGACGGCAGCGATCAACACGGCCTCGTCAAACATTCAGAGCCTGAATACTGAAGAAAAAGATGGCCGCGTTTACAGCGCCTTTATTCGCCTGACCGCCCGTGACCGCGTACATCTGGCCAATATTATGCGCAAGATCCGCGTGATGCCGGATGTCATTAAAGTCACCCGTAACCGAAACTAGCATTATGAATTCAACACGTTACGAGCGAATCTGCGAAATGCTCGCCAGGCGTCAGCCTGATCTGACGGTCTGCATGGAGCAGGTCCATAAACCTCATAACGTTTCTGCTATCGTCCGCACCGCAGATGCCGTCGGCGTGCATGAAGTCCACGCCGTCTGGCCAGGCGCACGTATGCGTACCATGGCCTCCACCGCCGCAGGCAGCAACAGCTGGGTATCCGTGAAAACTCACCAGACCATTGGTGAAGCGGTCTCGCACCTGAAAGGGCGTGGCATGCAGGTTCTGGCAACCAACCTCTCTGCTAAAGCCGTGGATTTCCGTGAGATCGACTACACCCGTCCGACCTGCATTTTAATGGGCCAGGAGAAAACGGGGATCACGCAGGAAGCACTGGATTTGGCTGACCGGGACATCATCATTCCGATGATCGGCATGGTCCAGTCACTCAACGTGTCGGTCGCCTCAGCGCTGATCCTGTATGAAGCGCAGCGCCAGCGTCAGAATGCCGGAATGTACGAGCGCAGCAACAGCATGCTGCCGGAAGAGGAGCAGCAGCGCCTGCTGTTTGAAGGTGGCTATCCGGTGCTGGCTCGCGTTGCGAAGCAGAAGAAATTGCCTTACCCCCACGTCAACGCGCAGGGCGAAATTGAAGCCGATGCCGAGTGGTGGTCCACCATGCAGTACGCAGGGTAAATCATGAAAGGCCGCCTGCTGGACGCCATACCGCTCAACAGCCTGACGGGCGTGGGCGCGGCACAAAGCAGTAAACTGGCGAAGATTGGCCTGCACACCGTGCAGGATCTCCTGCTCCACCTCCCCCTGCGTTACGAAGACCGTACTCAACTTTATAAAATTGGCGATCTGCTGCCCGCTATTTACGCCACCGTTGAAGGGGAAGTGCTGAACTGCAACATCACCTTTGGCGGACGCAGGATGATGACCTGCCAGATCAGCGACGGCACCGGCATTCTCACCATGCGCTTTTTCAACTTCAATGCGGCGATGAAAAACAGCCTTGCCACCGGACGACGCGTACTTGCGTACGGTGAAGCCAAACGGGGCAAATACGGCGCGGAGATGATCCACCCGGAATACCGCGTGCAGGGCGATCTCAGCTCACCTGAGCTACAGGAGACGCTCACCCCGGTCTACCCAACCACCGAAGGCATTAAGCAGGCTACGCTGCGCAAGCTCACCGACCAGGCGCTGGAACTGCTGGATACCTGCGCCATTAACGAGCTGCTGCCGCCGGAGCTTGCGCAGGGCATGATGAGCCTGCCGGAGGCGTTGCGCACCCTGCACCGTCCGCCGCCAACGCTTCAGCTCGTTGATTTAGAAAGCGGTAAACATCCCGCCCAACGGCGTCTTATCCTTGAGGAATTACTGGCTCACAACCTGAGCATGCTGGCCCTGCGCGCAGGTGCGCAGCGTTTCCACGCGCAGCCATTAAGCCAGCGTGATGAACTCAAAGATAAGCTGCTGGCCTCACTCCCGTTTAAACCCACCGGCGCACAGGCGCGGGTTACCGCCGAGATTGAACGCGATATGGCGCTGAATGTGCCGATGATGCGCCTGGTGCAGGGCGACGTGGGTTCCGGGAAAACGCTGGTTGCCGCATTGGCCGCTTTACGCGCTATCGCCCACGGCAAGCAGGTGGCGCTGATGGCGCCGACAGAACTGCTGGCCGAGCAGCACGCCAACAATTTCCGTAACTGGTTCGCCCCACTGGGGATCGAAGTGGGCTGGCTGGCCGGGAAGCAGAAGGGCAAAGCACGTCTTGCACAGCAGGAAGCCATTGCCAGCGGGCAGGTGCAGATGATTGTCGGCACGCACGCCATTTTCCAGGAACAGGTGCAGTTTAACGGCCTGGCGCTGGTCATTATCGACGAACAGCACCGCTTTGGTGTTCATCAGCGTCTGGCGCTGTGGGAGAAAGGTCTGCAACAGGGCTTCCACCCGCATCAGCTGATCATGACCGCCACGCCGATTCCGCGCACCCTGGCGATGACGGCCTATGCCGATCTGGATACCTCCACCATCGACGAGCTGCCGCCGGGCCGTACGCCGGTGACGACGGTCGCCATTCCGGACACGCGCCGCAGCGACATCATTGACCGCGTGCGCAACGCCTGTACGCAGGAAGGGCGTCAGGCTTACTGGGTCTGTACCCTGATTGAAGAGTCTGAGCTGCTGGAAGCGCAGGCTGCCGAAGCCACATGGGAAGAGTTAAAGCTCGCCCTGCCAGAGTTGAACGTCGGTCTGGTTCACGGGCGCATGAAGCCTGCCGAGAAGCAGGCGGTGATGCAGTCGTTCAAACAGGGCGAGCTGCACTTACTCGTTGCGACCACGGTTATCGAAGTGGGCGTGGATGTGCCGAACTCCAGCCTGATGATTATTGAGAACCCGGAGCGTCTGGGCCTGGCGCAGCTCCACCAGCTACGAGGCCGCGTGGGCCGTGGCGCGATCGCCTCTCACTGCGTGCTGCTCTACAAAGCCCCGCTGTCGAAAACCGCGCAGATGCGTTTGCAGGTGTTACGCGACAGCAATGACGGCTTCGTCATTGCGCAAAAAGATCTGGAGATCCGCGGCCCGGGTGAACTGCTGGGCACGCGTCAGACGGGTAACGCCGAATTTAAAGTGGCGGATTTGCTGCGCGATCAGGCCATGATCCCCGAAGTACAACGCCTAGCGCGTCATATTCATGAACGCTACCCCGAACAGGCGGCAGCGTTAATTGAACGCTGGATGCCGGAAACCGAGCGGTATTCCAACGCCTGACGATCAGCCAAACATTGGCAGCATCAGGTAGAGCTTAATGACCAGCGCGTTGACGATATCAATGAAGAATGCGCCCACCATCGGCACCACCAGAAACGCCATGTGCGACGGGCCGAACCGTTCGGTGATCGCCTGCATATTCGCGATGGCCGTTGGTGTCGCTCCCAGACCAAATCCACAGTGACCCGCAGCCAGTACCGCCGCATCATAGTTTTTGCCCATCATGCGCCAGGTAACAAAGATGGCATACAGCGCCATAAACACGGCCTGTACCGCCAGGATCGCCACCATCGGCAGCGCCAGCGAGGCCAGCTCCCACAGCTTGAGGCTCATAAGCGCCATCGCCAGGAACAGCGACAGGCTGACGTTACCCAGCACGGACACCGCGCGTTCGAAGACGCGGTAGAAGCCCATCTGCGCCAGACCGTTGCTCAGGATCACCCCGATAAACAGCACGCAGACAAAGGTTGGCAGTTCGAAAGCCGTTCCCGCCAGCCATTGCGCAACGATTTTGCCCACGGTGAGGCAGATGGCAATCATGGCGATGGTTTCAATCATCACCAACGAGGTGATGCTGCGACCAACGTCCGGTTTTTCGAACGCGGTCGGCACCATTTCATCGTCTGGTCTGCCTTCCGGCGTAGTGGAATGTTTCACCAGATAGCGCGCCACCGGGCCGCCAATCAGCCCGCCAAGCACCAGGCCAAAGGTCGCGCAGGCCATTGCCACTTCCGTTGCGTTTTCAAAGCCATAGCGTTCGATGAACAGCTTGCTCCACGCCGCGCCCGTTCCGTGGCCACCTGACAGGGTAATCGACCCCGCCAGCAGACCCATCAGCGGATCCAGCCCCAGCAGCGACGCCATACCGATGCCGATGGCGTTTTGCATCAGCAGCAGGCCCACCACGACAATCAAAAACACGCCCAGCACCTTGCCACCCGAACGCAGGCTTGCGAGGTTAGCGTTCAGGCCGATAGTGGCAAAGAAGGCCAGCATCAACGGATCTTTCAGGGACATATCAAAATCAATTTCCCAGCCCATGCTTTTTTTCAGTACCAGCAGGGCCAGCGCCACCAGCAATCCACCGGCTACAGGTTCAGGAATGGTGTACTTTTTCAGAAAGGAAACACTGTGTACCAGCTTGCGACCAAGCAGAAGAACCAGCGTTGCGGCAACAAGGGTCGACAACGTATCGAGATGAATCATAAAAGGCTCCTGTTATGCGCGTGTTCCATACACACGCGGCGTTATCCTGGGCCGGGTGATGCTCGTCATGAGCCGCCGGCGCGAAAAGTGTAATTTTTTTTTCCTGTTCGTTGTAGAAAACCTGCTCACACCGGCAGATTTTCTCTCTTTTTTTTGCTGGCAATCGTTTGCTTTTACCAGGTGGTCAGCTAAAATGCCCGCTTTTCCACCGTGGGATTGCCGCCGATGTCTGTTAACACTCTGGAGTCTGCTGATGCGCAACCGATTGCGCAGAAGCAAAACAGTGAACTGATTTACCGCCTTGAAGATCGTCCCCCGCTACCTCAAACCCTGTTTGCCGCCTGCCAGCATCTGCTGGCGATGTTCGTTGCGGTCATCACGCCGGCTCTGCTGATTTGTCAGGCGCTGGGGTTACCGGCGCAGGATACGCAACACATCATCAGTATGTCTCTGTTCGCTTCCGGTGTAGCCTCCATCATTCAAATTAAAGCCTGGGGTCCGGTGGGTTCGGGGTTGCTGTCGATTCAGGGCACCAGCTTTAACTTTGTGGCGCCGCTGATCATGGGCGGTACGGCACTGAAAACCGGCGGCGCAGATGTCCCGACGATGATGGCGGCGCTATTCGGCACCCTGATGCTGGCAAGCTGCACAGAGATGATCATCTCCCGCGTTCTGCACCTTGCGCGCCGGGTGATCACCCCGCTGGTCTCCGGCGTGGTGGTGATGATTATCGGCCTGTCGCTGATTCAGGTGGGTCTGACCTCCATCGGGGGCGGCTACGCGGCAATGAGCGACCATACCTTCGGCGCGCCGAAAAACCTGCTGCTGGCAGGCGTGGTGCTGGCGATCATTATTCTGCTTAACCGCCAGCGTAACCCGTACCTGCGCGTGGCTTCGCTGGTGATCGCCATGGCGGCCGGTTACCTGCTGGCGTGGGCGCTGGGCATGCTGCCGGAAAACACCACCCCAACCAACAGCGCGTTGATTACCGTGCCAACGCCGCTCTACTACGGCCTGGGCATTGACTGGAGTCTGCTCCTGCCGCTGATGCTGGTCTTTATGATCACCTCGCTGGAAACCATTGGCGATATCACTGCCACCTCCGACGTGTCCGAGCAGCCGGTCTCCGGCCCGCTGTACATGAAACGTCTGAAAGGCGGCGTGCTGGCGAACGGACTGAACTCGTTTGTCTCGGCGGTGTTCAACACATTCCCGAACTCCTGCTTCGGCCAGAACAATGGCGTGATCCAGTTGACCGGCGTGGCCAGCCGCTACGTGGGCTTCGTGGTGGCGCTGATGCTGGTGGTCCTCGGCCTGTTCCCGGCGGTGAGCGGGTTTGTGCAGCACATCCCTGAGCCGGTCCTGGGCGGCGCGACGCTGGTCATGTTCGGTACCATCGCGGCCTCCGGAGTGCGTATCGTCTCCCGCGAGCCGCTGAACCGCCGCGCAATCATGATTATTGCGCTGTCTCTCGCCGTAGGACTTGGCGTCTCCCAGCAGCCGATGATTTTGCAGTTTGCCCCGGACTGGGTGAAAAACCTGCTCTCTTCCGGCATCGCCGCGGGCGGTATTACCGCTATCGTGCTGAATCTCATTTTCCCGCCTGAAAAGAACTGATCCCCACACGGCAGGCTGTCAATGCCTGCCGTGACATCTCTTTACACCATTCCCGCCTTGAGCATTGCGCATAATTCGTGCATAACACCCTTATGTGCGTTTCGCGGGAAGGAAGACCATGAAATTTATTGGAAAGCTGCTTATCTATCTTCTGGTAGCCCTGCTCATTGTAGTGCTCGCCTTTTATTTTCTGCTCCAGACCCGCTGGGGCGCATCGCAGGTCAGTAGCTGGATCACGGTGAATACCGATTACGAGCTCAACTTTGACCTGATGGATCACCGCTTTTCATCCCCTTCTCACATCCTTCTGGAAAACGTCACCTTCGGACGAGATGGCAAACCGGCCACGCTGGTCGCTAAAAAAGTGGATATTGGCTTAAGCAGCCGCCAGATCACCGACCCGCTGCATATGGACGCCATCACCCTGTTCGATGGCACGCTGAATTTATCTCCACAGACGGCGCCGCTGCCGCTCCAGGCCGATCGTCTGCAACTGAATAACATGGCCTTTAACAGCCCGAATACGGAGTGGGATCTCAGTGCGCAAAAGGTGACCGGTGGCGTCAGCCCGTGGCAGCCCGAGGCGGGGAACGTACTGGGGAAAAATGCGCAAATCCAGATGAGCGCCGGGTCGCTCACGCTCAACGGCATACCGGCCAACAACGTGCTGATTCAGGGACAACTCAACGGCAAAGAGGTGGTGCTCAATACCATCGGTGCCGATATGGCGCGCGGCTCGCTTACGGGGTCGGCTCAGCGTAATGCCGACGGTGGCTGGGTTATCGACACCCTGCGTCTGAATGAGATCCGCCTGCAAAGCGACAAATCGCTGCTGGATTTCTTCGCTCCTCTCTCCACCCTGCCTTCGTTACAGATTGGGCGGCTGGAAGTGACCGATGCCCGTCTACAGGGGCCAGACTGGGCGGTAACCGACCTCGATCTCAGCCTGGGTAACCTCACCCTGAGTAAAGGGGACTGGCAAAGCCAGGAGGGACGGTTATCCATGAACGCCAGCGAATTTATCTACGGCTCGCTGCATCTTTTTGACCCTATCCTGAACGCGGAATTCTCCCCGCAGGGCATTGCGCTGCGTCAGTTCACTTCCCGCTGGGAAGGGGGCATGGTGCGCACCTCCGGCAACTGGCTGCGCGACGGGAACGCGCTGGTGCTGGACGACGTTGCCATTGCCGGGCTGGAATATACGCTTCCGGAAAACTGGAAAACGCTGTGGATGGATCCGCTCCCGGCATGGCTGAACAGCGTGACGCTGAAAAAATTCGGCCTGAGCCGCAACCTGGTGATCGACATCGATCCGGCGTTCCCATGGCAGATCACCTCCCTCGACGGTTATGGCGCTAATCTGCGTCTGGCGCAAGACCATAAGTGGGGCGTGTGGGGCGGTAACGCAACCCTGAACGGGGCGGCAGCAACCTTTAACCGCGTCGACGTGCGACGCCCGTCGCTGGCGCTGAATGCCAACGCCGCAACGGTAAACATTACCGACCTGAGCGCCTTTACCGAGAAAGGGATCCTGGAAGCGACCGCCACCGTGTCACAGCTGCCACAGCGACAAACCACCGTGAGCCTGAACGGGCGCGGTGTACCACTCAACGTTTTGCAGCAGTGGGGCTGGCCAGCGCTGCCGATTGCGGGCGACGGCAATATTCAGCTCACCGCCAGCGGCAGCGTGCAGGCGAATGCGCCGCTGAAGCCGACGGTGAACGGGAAGCTGAGCGCGGTAAATATGGATAAACAGCAGGTGCAGCAGACGATGACCGGCGGGATGGTGTCGGCGGTGGCTCCGGCACAGTAAAAAGCCGGGTGGCGGCTTCGCCTTACCCGGCCTACGAGGTTTTGGTTCCCTCTCCCCGTGGGTGAGGACATCAGACCGCATAATTACCGTAGGCCCGGTAAGCGAAGCGCCACCGGGCATTTTTCCAGCTCAGAGGTGGATCACCACCTCATCCCCCTCGGCTTTCACCACCACACCCCACTCGCTGCCCGCATGTGAACCGCCTTTCACGCCGCCAACCTTTTGCACGTTGCGCAAGCACACCGACCAGTTTTGCGCATCTCCCGCGCCGGTAAAGGTCACGACGTCGCCCTGACGTGACGCCTTCAGCGTAAACACCACAGAACCGTCCGCCGCAGGCACTTCGCTAACCGCCGTTGCGCCATCGCTCAGGTTGAAGAGCTGGAAGGCTGTCCCCTCGTGCCACGCATAGTCCGGCTTCTGGTTATTATTGCCGAGCGCCAGCAGCGTGTTGTCGCGCACATAGACCGGCAGGCTCTGGAAATCGTGCTGCTGCTTATGCCAGCGGCTGCCCTCGATTACATCGTTGTGCCACAGGTGCGTCCAGCGCCCTTCCGGCAGCCAGAACTGCACGTCGCCCGCCTCGGAGAACACCGGCGCCACCATCATTGAATCCCCCAGCATGTACTGGCGGTCGAGGTAATCGCACGCCGGATCGTCCGGGAACTCCAGCATCATTGCCCGCAGCATCGGCGTGCCGAACTCGCGGGCCAGCGCCGCCTGACGATACAGGTACGGCATCAGCTGGCATTTCAGCTGGGTGAAGTGGCGCACCACGTCGCAGGACTCGTCATCGTACGCCCACGGCACACGGTAGGATTTGCTGCCGTGCAGGCGGCTGTGGCTGGAGAACAGCCCGAAAGCGCACCAGCGCTTATAGACGTGCGCCGGAGCGGTGTTTTCAAACCCGCCGATATCGTGGCTCCAGAATCCGAAGCCGGACAGGCCAATCGACAGCCCGCCGCGCAGGCTTTCCGCCATCGATTCATAGTTGGCGTAGCAGTCGCCGCCCCAATGCACCGGGAACTGTTGCGCCCCCACGGAGGCAGAACGGGCAAACAGCACCGCCTCTTCTTCTCCCACCGTCTCTTTCAGCACGTTCCATACCAGTTCGTTGTAGATGTAGGCGTAATGGTTGTGCATCTTCTGCGGATCGGAACCGTCAAACCACTGGACGTCCGTCGGGATACGCTCGCCGAAGTCGGTCTTGAAGCAGTCGACGCCGATCTCCACCAGGCCTTTCAGCTTGTCGGCGTACCACCGGCACGCGTCCGGGTTGGTGAAGTCGTAGATCGCCAGCCCCGGCTGCCATTTGTCCCACTGCCACAGGGAGCCGTCCGGGCGCTTGAGCAGGTAGCCCTTCTCTTTCAGCTCACGGAAGATCGGCGATTTCTGGCCGATGTACGGGTTGATCCACACGCAGACCTTCAGCCCTTTCTCTTTCAGGCGGCGGATCATCCCTTCCGGGTCGGGGAAGGTCACCGGGTCCCACTCAAAATCGCACCACTGGAAGGCTTTCATCCAGAAGCAGTCGAAGTGGAACACGTGCAGCGGCAGGTCGCGCTCGGCCATGCCGTCGATAAAGCTGTTGACCGTCGCTTCGTCGTAGTTAGTGGTGAAGGAGGTGGTCAGCCACAGGCCGAACGACCACGCAGGCGGCAGCGCCGGACGGCCGGTGAAGCGGGTATAGCGGTTCAGCACTTCTTTCGGCGTCGGGCCGTCGATCACGAAGTACTCGAGATACTCCCCTTCCACGCTGAACTGCACTTTGGAGACCTTCTCGGAGCCGACTTCAAACGAGACGTTTTCCGGATGATTCACCAGCACGCCATAACCACGGTTGGTCAGGTAGAACGGGATGTTTTTGTAGGACTGCTCGGTGCTGGTGCCGCCGTCGCGGTTCCAGGTTTCGACCGTCTGACCGTTGCGCACCAGGGCGGTAAAGCGCTCGCCCAGGCCATACACAGTTTCCCCCACGCCGAGATCCAGCCGCTCGAACACGTAATTGCGGTCGGTGTTGCTGTCCTGCACGTAGCCGTTGTTTTTCAGCTGGCTGCCGGTAATGCGTTGGCCGTTGCGCAGGAAATCCAGCGCCCAGAACTCGCCTTTGGTGACGCGCACGCTGGCGCTACCGCTTTTCAGCTCGGCAAATTCGGCGTTGTTTTCAATCTCAACTTTTACATCCTTCAGAACGTTCAGCGGATAGTGCGGGCCGTTGTTCAGCGCGCCCTGGAAGTGCTCAATGCGCACCCCGACAATCCCTTCCTGCGGAGCAAACAGGCGCACCGTGAACATCAACGTGTCGAGCTGCCAGGTGCGTTCGCGCACGTCACGCGGCGCCACATACACCACCAGGTCATTGCCCTGCTGCTCCACGTCGAACACCTGTACCGGATACGTCACGTTAAGGCCCGGTTGGATAAGCCAGTTTCCATCACTGATTTTCATGCTTACGTCCTCTTAGTTCTGCAATTCTTTGCTGACCGGCAGGTTTTCAAACTCCTGCTGATTGCGGCGCGCGCCCTGCGCCAGCTCGCGCAGGATTTTGGTCAGGAAGGGGGTTTTCAGCGTGTAGTAGCGTTTGGCGATAATGGCGCTCAGCACGTAGCAGATCGCCGGAGCCAGCGTAAACAGACCGATAATGATGCTGATGGTCGCGCTGTTCTGGGTTTTGGCTGCCGCGTCGTAGCCGCCGCCTGCCAGCATCCAGCCGATCATCGCCCCGCCCAGCGCCAGGCCGAGCTTCAGCACGAACAGCGTGCCCGCGAAGCTGATGCCGGTCAGACGTTTGCCGTTGGTCCATTCGCCGTAGTCGACGGTATCGGACATCATTACCCACTGGATCGGCGTCACCAGCTGGTGCAGCACGCCGATAACGAAGATGAAGCCGAACATCAGCACGGTGGCATGCATCGGCACGAAGAACATCGCCACGCTGACCACCGCCAGCGCGGCGTTGGTCCACCAGAAGATGCTGACCTTGCACTTCCAGTCGGTGAGCGGTTTCGCCAGCGCGGAGCCAATCAGGTTGCCGACGCAGTAGGTGGTGAGGAAGGCGACGAACACTTCCGGCGAGCCCATGATCCAGGTGCAGTAGTACATCATCGCGCCGCCGCGCACGCAGACGGCGAGGATGTTGAGGATGGTCAGCACGCCGACGATGCGCCACTGGTCGTTTTGCCAGATATCACGCAGATCTTCACGCATGGAGGTGGTGCTCGGCGGCACCTGGATGCGCTCTTTGGTGGTGAAGAAGCAGAACGCCAGCATCAGGAACGCGACCACCGACAGCACGGCGATCCCGCCCTGGAAGCCGAACGCCTTATCGTCGCCGCCAATCAGGTTCACCAGCGGCATCATCAGCACCGTGGAGAGCATGCCGCCCGCCGTCGCCAGCACAAAGCGCCAGGACTGGAGGGAGATACGCTGCGTCGGGTCGTTGGTGATTACACCGCCCAGCGCGCAGTAAGGGATGTTGACCACGGTATAGAGCAGGGTCAGCAGGGTGTAGGTGATGGCGGCGTAAACCATTTTACCGTTGAGGCTCAGGTCCGGCGTGGTATACGCCAGCACGCAGACGATGCCGAATGGGATCGCGCCGAACAAAATCCACGGACGGAACTTGCCCCAGCGGCTGCGGGTGCGGTCGGCAATCAGCCCCATGCACGGGTCGGAGATCGCATCCAGCGCGCGGGCCAGCAGGAACATGGTGCCGACAAACCCGGCGGGAATACCAAAAATATCGGTGTAGAAAAACATCATATAAAGCATGACGTTATCAAAAATGATATGGCTGGCGGCGTCTCCCATGCCGTAGCCAATCTTCTCTTTTACTGACAATACTTCGCTCATATTTTTATCCTTCACGCTGTAGGGGGCGCTGAGACCGGTTGCATTGGTTTTAAACCATTGTTTCAGGAGCGGGTATTGCGTTTTCTGGTTAAGAGATTACGTTTCTTGTTTTTTGTGATCGGGATTAAAGTTGGTGAGCACGAAATGCTAACCTGAGGATTTTCTTAAGAATTAGCTGAAACAGGGGGATTCAGGTCAAAAGAGAGGTGAAAAAAGTGGTGAGGGGTATGTGGTAAATGCCTGAAAGTAGCTATAATGCGCCCCGCCTCCATGTAGCAATGCAGGCGCGGAAGATCGTCATCTCCGGTGAGGTGGCTGGACTTCAAATCCAGTTGGGGGCGCCAGCGCTCCCGGGCAGGTTCGACTCCTGTGATCTTCCGCCAAAATTTTAAATTCCCCCCATAAAATTCATTAGAAATTTAACTATCCTTCCTAAATATATTATTATAACACCTACTATCATTAAAATTAAGAATTAATAAAATGAGAATTACTAAAGCCAGAATTAACACAATGCGTTTTATTATCTCTGAATCCATAAGAATTGATGATGAGATTTTTAAAGCATTGAAAAATAAAAATTACAATGAATTTCTTCAAAAAGAGTATGGGGAAGGGTTGGCTGGATTAGGCATGTCTATAAGCTCACCGAATGATTTCACTGAAGAATATAAACATGACCCAAGAAGAGAAATAAAACTTTCTAACAAATCTAAATCTGCCATACTTCATATGCTAAATGAACTCATTAAAGAAGTAAACTTAGAGATGAACTCAACAACCAATGAGTTTTATATTGAATTTAAAAAGATATTTTATAATCATTTCTTTCTTGGTGATGGAAATATAGATCATGATGGTTGCCTTAAAATACTTAATGAAGTGGTCAATAGAATAAAAGACAGTCTACTCGACGAAGATTTTTATTTCCCGATACTAGCCAACGGTCTAGAAAAAGATGAGATAAATTTAGGTATCGCTTCTATCATTCCCAAAGAAAACATCTTCTCGGATATACAACCCAATTTTACAACCGACGTAATTGAACTAGCCGAAGAGTTTTGTAATTCACAATTACATCCTTATAAACACTTCCTTAAAATAACCATAAAAACTGCTCTAAAGAGAGAAGGAAGTATTTATCTAAGCAAATCGCCAACTTTATCGTTGGAGTAATACAATTATTTAGTGAACATTTTCAGATAGATTCAGACGTGGTTGCTTTATCATTAAACCCGTATCCTAACTACGAGTCCTTTTACATTACAAATAATGATGATGGATACAATTATTGTTTTTCGAGCAAAGGAACAATTGTTCATAACGCAGTGTTTTGGCAAAAATTCAAACAAGAGAATGCATCAGAACTTGGTAGCATAATAAAACAGATTATAATTCATGCAACAACCCCAAAATCGAATCCCGTTTTGGTGGATAGGCTCATAGATGCAATATTTATTTTTAGAAGTGCAATGCAAGATAATGATGACTCATCAAAAATCGTAAAACTAACTACAGCACTTGAACGCCTTGTAAACACACAAAAAGATAACATCACTTCCACATTTATAAGTAGAGTTACACTTCTGCTGAATATGTACCATAAAGACAACAGCGACTGGAGTAGCATAGCAAAAGAAATGTATAACTATCGCTCAGAAATCGTACATGGTTCATGGTCGCTTTATCGTCAAACAAAACCGTTATATGCCGGCCGATATAGTGAACTTACCAGCAAAGCTCTTATATCAGCATGTATAGGTTTCTTTCACGTTGGCTTAAAAAGAGAGGATGACATAAAGTTAATTAACTCTTTTTATGATTATCTTTCCAAAAATAACCAATCCTAACTTACATACCTAACCTTCAATCAGTAATTAAATCCCATTGGGAAATTAATCACCCTCTTGGTTCTTTTCCTTTCTTCCTTAGCGCTTCCCTCGCTAGTTCTTTCAACCAACTAGCAAGACTCACCCCTTCCTCAGCTGCCACTGCATCCAACTGTTCCTTCAATGCCGGATCAATACGCATCTTAAACTGCGGAGATTGCCCACCGCCTTTTGGTTTTTTTTCGCGCGATATGATTGACATGAGGCCACCTATCCATCTACTCTTAAACATATAGGAGGCCACCTAAACCTCCTGTATTTGCAACGCCCCGATGTGCGGGAACACAACCGGAGCGTCTAACCTCACCAACTATCAAGGAGTTGATTATGGCTGATTCGCATTCTACCCCAGACACCGACCAATCCGGAAACGAGCGTTCATTAATTGTGGGATACCGCCCGAATGTTTACGACAAATCTACACCAAAAATCATCCTTTCCGGCAAGTGGCTGCGCGCGGCGGGGTTTGATACCGGACAGCAGGTCACGGTAAAGGTCATGAAAGGATGCATCGTTCTGGTGGCGTATAACGAGCAGGAGCAGAGGTTGCAGGACGACTATAAAAGGACGAAGGCAAAGCTCACCGAGATAGAAGACGCGCTTGCAGCGATTCAAACACAGCTTCCTGGAAAGCACCTCGCAAAATCAAATACAAACCACCTGGCGTAGCGACTATTTCTGGCATACTACGAGCTTACAGACATTACCCTTATGAAGTATTTCTGATAAGGGTTAACGGGTCGAAAATGCAGTTGTTCGGTTTTATCGAACAACTGCCAGCGAGGCAGCCAAGTGAAAACCTTAAATGAAGTGATTGCGTCACGCTCACCGGAAAGCCAACAGCGCATTCAGGAGATGGCAGAGGAAATGTTCCTCGAAACCGGTCTGCAACTTCTGCGTGAAGAGCTCCAGCTTTCGCAAAAACATGTCGCCGATCTTATGGGCGTAAGTCAACCTGCGGTAACACAGCTGGAGCAGCGTGGAAACGATCTGAAGATTGCTACGCTTAAGCGTTACATCGAAGCGATGGGCGGAAAACTTAGCATTAACGTGGAACTACCCACTGGCAAGCAGGTTGCGTTTCATCTCTAGCGCGATTGTATCTGTAGTTGATGGCGCAACTATATAAGCCGCATTTTACATCCACCTCAGAAAATTAATTCTGCGACGTGCGCCACACCCCAGGCGTACAACCATACTCCGTCTGAAAATGACGAATAAAGTGCGCGCAGTCGCTGAACCCCATCCGCTGCGCAATATCCGTCACGCTTTGCTGCGAGTTCTTCAGCAGCCAGCAAGCATAGCGCAGTCTGGCGCTGCGGATAAATTCGCGGGCCGTTTTGCCGAATTCTGCGTGGAACAGACGGTTGAGCTGGCGTTCACTCAATGCCACTTCTCGCGCAAGCCCGGCGGTAGTGAGCGGCCGGGTCAGGAACTGTTCAATCAGCATGACGGCGCGGCGCAACCGCGAGTCAGGGATAAGCGCAAGATTCGCCGGACGTGGGGTGGCAATTTCATGCGGAACGAGCGACAAACGCTGACAGGTGGTGCTGGCGATATCATCCCCGGCATGGGCGCGGATAAGCTCAGTTGCCAGCGTCAGGGTGGAAATACCGCCCGGGCAGGTCAGCACATCGCCATCGTCGATGAAATCATACCCTTGCTCAGCATAAACCAGCGGGAAAGCCTGCCGAAATGCATCAAGGTGGAAAGGATGGATGGACGCTCGTCGTTCATTCAGCAATCCTTCCTGTGCGAGGACAAAACTGCCGGTGCCAATGCCAATGAGCGGAACCCCGGCATGGTGGGCATGTGCCAGATACGCTTTATCCCCCTGATACCCTAAGTCCAGATACTGCAATTCACCGCCGATAACAGCAAGGTAGTTAAAACTGTCCGGCGGCCCATGGGGAGAATCCGGCCTCATGATAATCCCCGCATTGCTGATAATCGGGATATCAGGGAATTCACTTATCAGGCTGATTTTAAATGCTAATTTATCCTGAGCTTTCGCTGCATAACGCAGCGCCTCCAGCAACCCGGAGACGGCCAGGAGTGAATAACGGGGCCATAATATCAACCCAATATGCAGACACTTTTCCGGTACTGATTTCCCCCCATCGGAGGAGTCAAATACACTTTTCATTTACTTGCCAAATTTAAAATTAATTACATTATCGCAACATGATCTGTCGCACTTTATATTTCTAAGATAATCCTGATATTTTAAATCAAGCATAAATGAGACGGGAGGAAAATATAATGCTTTTCTCGTTTACATCATTCTTTTTTTGAACCACGACACACATATGTCGGTAATGTTCCTAAGGTAAAGATATAGTTACCATTATGTTGTTCATTGATACGCATATAAATACTCTTGCCCGGATAGACAAAAAATTGCGGTTCATATTTTTCCAGCCAGCTGTCTTCGACATTATCGTCCGGGAACGTCATATTTTTTTCTGACGTCAGCAAATAGAGGCGATCTTTTCTCTCCACCCGAAAGGAAATTTTCCTGTCGATGGTTTTACCCGGATCGCTCTTTGCCCGGCCATTCATGCTCAGGGTGCCGAATTTCCCGTCGAAGGTGTAATTCAGCCAGACCGTCAGCGTCTCATCCGGATGGTGCTGTACCAGATTAGCCTGGCATGAAAAAGGCTGAACGTAAGATCGGTGCCACAGGTAATAGCCCGTCAGCACGCCTGCCGTGACGAGGCCCGTCACGATGACATACAGCATCTGCCGAAAACGAGTCATGCTAGCTATCCTTCAGGAAATAATCAGATATACAGCGGTTCGGTTCTTTCATTGGCCGGTCGCAGCGAATAACCGACGCACGAGGAAGCAGGGCGTACCAGCTGATGTAAACCCAGGGATATTGCGCGCATTCAGCCTTGAATTGTTCCACATAGGTCAGCGCGGAAGCGCGTTCAGCGTGGGTCTGAATGTCGTTCGCAAGATAAACGCGACAGGCCCCGACGGATGCCGCAAAACGGTAATCCTCAACAAAACGGTTTTCCCTGGCGTTCATATATCCCGTCACGCCTGCCCCGGCCAGGATGACCAATAGCCCCATGACGACAGCCAGCCAGCGTGTGGGCTTCCTGGCAACGGGCGCTGCTGGCTCGGAGGATGCAGAGACCTCCTCGATCGCTGGCGCCTCCACACATTCTCCCTCTGCGGGTTGAGGCGCGACAGGCGAAGGCTCTCTGACGGTTATTTGCGTGTCGCTTGCCAGCGTCAGCCCAATACGGGGAATGGTAACGATAGGGTCAGTTTCAAAACCAATCTTTTTGAGCCCTTTGCGCAGAATGGAGATGTTCTGGTAATAGGTATTGGAGGAGACAAGCATGCCGCGGCTTTGCCAGACAATATCAAGGAACTCTTGCTGAGTGACAATCGACACCGCTCTGTCGATTAATAACAACAGGCATCGGCCTGCTGGCGAATTTAACACAACCACACGGTCAGGATTGTTGATATCACGTAACGTGCTGGCCGCAGGATGAAATTCGACGATATTATTTATAATGTAATGCTTATGCATAGGGGCAGTATGAATTCTCCGGTTAACAAATGTTGAACCTGAGTCACCGCATGTATGTGATGACATTCGCGTCGGGATTAATGTGACTGATTAACAGCATGCTGTATATCTTCGCCATTGGCGAAAAATCTTAATTTATATTTCATCCCTTAAGCTTCACTGAACCTGCATAAGAACTCAACCCTTGCAGAATGCGGCTTGCAGAGCCGCCTTATGCGCAATCATCCTCATTATGATGTTTTGTGAAGTGAATTTCCGCTCCACAGAAGTATCTGACTATCGGCAGCTTCTCGTTTATCAGAACCTCTTCTTTTGGCGTACTCCTCGCCTCTTGACATTGACAAATATCTACATAAATAAACATTGTACGCCACGGACATGCGTGTCTGAAATATTCAGTACTCTTAAGCCTTAAGTTTTCTTAACCTGACTCATATCAATAACTTCGATGGTTTTTGTATACTTTTCAGCCATCTTTCTATCAGTTTTTATCGATGATAACATTCGTAAATTGTTATCCCTCGTCAGCAACTTCACACCCGCGCTGACACCAGACGACAAACTCCTTACAAAACATTTATCAAAGCTAAATTTTCATTAAAAATAGCGGCTATCATAATTTACAGAAAGCGAAGCGGAATAAGACCAATCAGAGGGAAGCGTCGTAACCGGTCTCGATCTTAGTAATTAATACAATTTTAGATTAATTCAGATTACCTCTTTATTGGCCGACGTATAGTAGGCCTACACTATGCAATACGTCATTGCTTCGAGAATACTGGCGATAACCTTATAAATAATTCGCCTGATTACTATTATAAATCGAGGAATAACATGACGAACAATAACCAAATAACACAGCATATTACTGTTGCATTGATGGGCGGCGATCATTATGCAAGAAACGGCATTAAAACGTTATTACGCAGCATCCGCGACGACCTTCACATCATTATCATCGAAGGAGGTTATCAGGAACTGGATAAGGCGCTGTCATCGATTCGTATCGATATCTTATTTATATCCGGCGCAGAGAAATACCATACAGGGTATGGCTCACTGAAATATTTAAAAAAAATCAAAGCCACGCATCCAGAGGTGATTATCTGCCTGTACTCAACCTCTGCCCATTCCCTGTTATGGGCCAGGGAAGATATTGATGCCTATATCTCGCTACAGAACACGGTTTATCAGTGGCGGATAAAGCTAGCAAAAATGGTCGATAGCCATTATCGGCCCCAAAAGCAGCCAGCGGCGTTATCGCTGACGCCCGGAGAAAGGAGGGTATTAAAGGAACTCAGGAACGGACTGGATATACGTTACATCGCAGAACTGGAGAAACTTTCTTATCGCCGCGTGAGCGCTTTAAAAAGCTCAGCGATAAGAAAACTCGGGCTCAGGAATAAGACAGATTTGCTGGTCTTTTTAACCAGTTAGACCTGCCGCTTTCAGAGCAAATCTCGTAATAAAAAACCAAGGAACCATGAAATGAAAGCACGCCTTACTTGCCATTCTCTGCTGGCATTAAGCATTGCCGCCCTGCTGCCAGCGGGCTCAGCACTGGCCACCACCACCAGCGGCGGCACGGTTAACTTTAGCGGTAAAGTGGTGACCTCCGCCTGTGCCATCAGCGCCGGTAGCGCGAATATCGACGTCGACATGGGTGAAGTGCGTACCGCCACGCTGGCTGCCGCAGGCAGTGAAGCCAGTACCGCAAAAGCCTTCTCCATCACGCTGGAGGATTGCGAAATCGCCGATACCTCCGCGTCCACGGAAGATAACCCCATTGCCGCAACGACCGTGGCTATCACCTTCACCGGTACGCCGGACAGTACCGATGTGAATAGCCTGGCTGCGGGAGTAAACGGCGGCGCGGGCTCGGCGCAGCATGTCGCTATCCGTCTTTATGATGAACAGGGCAACGTCGTCAGGCTGGGTGAGCCGGCAGCAGCGATCCCCCTGCGTACGGGGGCGAACACCCTGAACTTCAGCGCGAAATATTACTCCCCACTGGGCAACGCCACGGCGGGTGATGCCAGCGCGGTCGCAACCTACACCGTGACCTATTCGTAATCTTCAGGCCCGGTCTGCTGGCCGGGTCTGACTCAGCTTTCAGGAGACGCACAATGCGCGTAAACACATGGATTTGTCTGGCTGGCACGTTATGTTCATCCGCCGTGTATGCAGGCGGCGTGGGGTTGGGTGCAACGCGGCTGGTCTACGCAGGCGCGACGACGCAGACGATGATGCAGGTAAGAAATACCCACCCTGATGCCACGTTCCTGATCCAGTCATGGATGGAAGACGAGAAAGGGAGCCGTACCAACGACTTCGTCATCACGCCGCCGCTGTACGTCATGAAGCCCGCCAGCGAAAGCGCGGTGAAAATCATGTTCAGCGGCAACGCACTGCCAGCCGATCGCGAAACGCTGTACTGGATGACGGTCAAAGCTATCCCACAGCAGGTTAAAAACGGTTCCGGCAATTCGCTGCAATTCGCCTCTGCCAACCGCATCAAGGTCTTTTATCGCCCTGAGTCGCTTCGGGAAGGCGCAGGAGAGGCATGGAAAAACCTTGCAGGCGCCTACCGCGCGGGCAAGGTCACGCTGACCAACCCAACGCCGTATTACCTCACCACCATTAACCTGAAAATTGATGGCAGGCCGGTGTCGCCCGTCATGGTGCCGCCGAAAGCCAGCGTGACGCTGGCAGACACCTTCAGCCATGCGAGCAGCATGAGCTACCAGACGATTAACGATTATGGGGCCTGGACGCCCGTCACCCGCACGTCATTGTCCCAATAATAAAAACAGTAAGGCGTGACCACATGAAAATTAAAATCCTGTGCGCCACGGCGATCGCCCTGGTGATTCGGCAAGCCGTGGCTGCCGAAAGCGAGCTGCACTTTAATCCTGCGTTTCTCAACGGCGAGCGCGCCAACAGTGCCGATCTCGCCTGGGTCAACGCCGGGAGCGCGTTGCCGCCGGGCGAGTACAATCTTAACGTGTATATCAACACCCAGTTCGCGTTCACAGGTAACGTCACGTTTCGCGCCGCTGAAAACACCGCCGGTGAAGCCCTGCCGTGCTTTACGCCTGCGCAATTCGCCGCACTTGGCATCGACAGCCGTCAGGCGAAAGGGGGTGAGCTGTCGCCTGCGCAGCGCTGCATTTTTTTAACCCGGTCGTTCGCCGATACCCGGTTTGATTTTGACCAGAGGACGCTTACCCTCAACTTCACCGTACCGCAAAGCGCGATGCGCGCTCTGCCGCGCGGGTACGTCAGCCCGGAGAGCTGGGAATCCGGCATCCCTGCCGCGTGGCTGAACTATGTGGTCAATGGCGCGAATAATGACTACCGGGGCGAGACGCGCACGCGGGAACAACAGCTGTTTGTGAGCCTGAACAGCGGCGCCAATCTGGGCGCATGGCGGCTGCGTGATTTCACCACGTGGACCAAAGAGAGTAACGAGCTCACCCACGTCCAGACCTGGCTACAGCGGGATATCCGCGCCCTGCGTGCCCAGGTTTATGCCGGTGAAACGTTCACCTCATCGCAGGTGTTTGACGCCGTTGGCCTGCGTGGGATTGCCCTGAAGACCGATGACAATATGTTGCCCGCCAGCCTGAGCGGTTACGCGCCTGAAGTGCGCGGCATCGCGCGCAGCAATGCCACGGTGACGGTTCGCCAGAACGGTAACGTTATCTATCAAACCTCGGTTCCGCCGGGGGCGTTTGTGCTGAAAGATCTCTATCCAACCTCTTCCGGCGGCGATCTCGCGGTCACCATTCAGGAGAGCGACGGCAGCCAGACGCAATACACCCTGCCCTTTGCCAGCGTGCCGAATCTGGTGCGTAACGGTCAGGTGAAATATGCTCTGGGGGCCGGGAAATACCGCCCTGCGGGCAATCAGATCTCGCCCTCCTTCGCGCAGGGCGAGCTGTTCCTGGGCTGGCGATACGGTCTCACGTTTTATGGCGGGGCGCAGTTTTCCGATCGCTACAACGGCCTGGCCTTAGGTATCGGGCAGAATCTCGGCCGCTTTGGCGCCTACTCCCTCGACCTCACCCATGCCCGCAGCCAGCTGGCTGATAATCAGCACTACACCGGGGATTCGGTGCGCCTGCGGTACAGCAAGCTGCTGAACGATATCGGTACGCGGGTCAATTTCTTCTCGCTGCGTTACTCAACGGCAGGGTTTTATACTCTCAGCGATACCACTTACAAAGGCATGGCGGGCGGAGCGCCAGAACAGACCGTAGAAGACGATGGCACCGTCACCACCCGCTACGACACGGTTTACAACCTGCATATGTCGCGTAAGGCAAAAAATCAGCTGCTGTTGTCGCAGCCGATGGGCGAATACGGCGCGCTGTCTCTGTCCTGGGATCAACAAACCTACTGGAATACGTCAAAAACCACGCAAAGTTTGCAGTTCGCGTGGAACGCAACGTTTCGTAATCTGTCGCTTGGCATCAGCGCCCAGAGTAGCTCTAGCCTGTACGACAACAAGAAAGACAATATCCTTGCGTTGTCCCTGTCGGTGCCGCTGGGTAACCCGGCGCTGTCGACCCGCCTCCGTTTTACCGCTACCCATGCGGATCCCGCTGGCACCACCGCCAGTACCGGTGTCAGTGGTTATCTGCCGGGACAGGAGAATCTTTTCTATAGCGTCAACCAGCGCTACAGCGCGCAGCAGCACTACGGCGGCGATGCCGCGCTGCAATACGAGGGCGCGTGGGGAGACTATAACCTGGGCTACAGCTACGCCGGTAACTCCCGCAACCTCAGCTACGGGATGAGCGGCGGCGCGGTGCTGCATGAGGATGGCCTGACGCTGAGCCAGCCGCTCGGGAACACCAATATCCTGGTGAAAGCCCCGGGCGCCAGCCATGTCGCCGTGCTCAACCACAAGGGCATCAAAACCGACAGCCGGGGCTATGCGGTGATCCCGTACGCCACGCCGTATCGCGTTAATCAGGTTGCGCTGGATGTCACCACCGTGGGCAATGACGTGGAGCTTGAGAACGCCATCGCCAATAAAATCCCCACCGACGGGGCACTGGTTCGCGCCACCCTCACCACGCGTCAGGGGGCAAAAGCGATGTTTATCGTGCGTCACGCTAAAGACGTGCTCCCCTTCGGCACGCTGGTCTCGTCAGAGGATGACAACGCCAGCGGTATCGTCGGCGATGGCGGCAGCGTGTATCTGACCGGCCTGTCAGCGAAGGGAACATTGCATGCCGTATGGGGACGCGACAGCGCCCAGCGCTGCACGATCCGCTATGCGTTGAACCCGAAAAATTATCAGGCCCGCACCGGGCTGTATTCCCAGGAGGTCATATGTCAGTAACCGTCCGGTTTCTCCCCCTGATCCTGCTGATGTTCATCACCGTCCCCGCACGCGGCTATGACGTGCTGGTTTCCGTGACCGGCAACGTGATCGGCAATACCTGTATTGTCTCGGAAGATTCGAAGGAGCAAAACGTGCCGCTGGGCACCCTCGGCGTGAAGCAATTTAGCGAGGCGGGGGCAGTCAGCAATATCAAAACGCCCTTCACGCTCACCCTTGAAGCGTGCGGCCCTACCTTTGCTGGCGTGAAAATCCGCTTCAGCGGTACGCCGGATGACGAGAACCCGCAGCTTCTAAAAGTCGCTGACGGCGGCGCGACCGGCGTGGCGGTGCAGATTCTGGATAAAGACAGCGTACTTATCCCGCTGGACACCCAAACCGCTGCTTACGGCGCGGCGGGGGATGACAGCGTAAAAATGACCTTCTATGCGCGACTGGCCGCCACGGGTGCGCCGGTCAATGCCGGAGACGTTTCGGCAGTGGCGACCTGGACGACGGAGTATCAATAATGCGTTTACTGTTTTTAGGCCTGTTTTTCATGACCTCTCAGGCGCTTGCCCTCTCCTGGACATCGGATATCACCCTTTCGCCAACACCCATGTCATGGTCCGGCCCGGCAGACTCCATCGTGCCCGGAAATACGATCGGCTCTGAATGGAGCACCACTGCGAGCGTCTCGGAAGTGTTCTGGTGCGGCCTGGTTTTTACCTGCTCCAAAGGGACGCTGGAGCCGAGCAGCAGCGTAACGGCCACCGGCATCACGGTTATTCTTGATGGTGCAAATTACATGGTATTTGAAACGGGCGTGCCCGGCATCGGCTTCATTCTTGGGCTTAAAGATTATAATGGCACCACCTATGTCCCGATGCAGACGGGCATTACGCAGAGTTATCCGGCCGACGGGACTAACGGTTACGCCTCCACACTGGGCTGGTCGGCAAAAGTGACGTTTATCAAGACCGGCGTTCCGCTGAAATCCGGCGTATACCAGACCCCCACCATTAACGCGGCGATCCTGACGGCCTATAACAACGAAGTGAAAACTGCGCAGGTGATCATCAACCCGACCACCATCACGGTGACGGCAAGCGGCTGCACGGTAGGCACGAAAAGCGCCAACGTCGACCTGGGCACCATTGATGTTCACACGCTACCCAGCGTAGGCAGCACCTCGCCATCGGAGGCGTTTAACGTCAGCCTGACCTGCGATGAGAACGTGGCGGTTAACGCAGTAATGACCGATCAGACCACGCCGTCAAATACCTCGTCGGTCGTGACGCTGACCGGGGACTCCACGGCCTCCGGCATTGGCGTGCAGTTTTTCTATAACGGTACCGGGCCGCTGATGATGGGGCCAGACAGCTCGGCCGCAGGCACGACGGGACAGTTTTTCATCCAGACCACCAGCGCAGCACAAACGCTATCGCTGCCGTTCCAGGCGCAGTACATCCGAACCGGAGAGCTGGTCCCCGGCTCGGCTAACGCCCTGGCGAGCATTACGTTTTCGTATCAGTAGGTCAGTGTTTAACCCACACCAGCTGATCGACCCGGAATCCCAGATCGCGTGCGGTATTCAGGTAGTCCTGTTTTACCGCCTCCGGAATGGTCGGGGTGCGCGATAAAATCCACAGGTAGTCGCGGTTCGGGCCGCTGACCAGCGCGTACTGGTACTTATCGTCCAGCTTGATCACGTTATAGCCGCCGTAGAACGGGCCGAAGAACGATACCTTCAGCGCAGCCGTAGTCGGTTCGCCGGTAAAGTACGCCTTTCCTTCGCTCTCATTCCACTTGTTCTTCACCGGATCATAGCCACGATTCAGTACGCTGATACCGCCATCGCTGCGCTTGCCGTACGTCGCGGTCACCTGTTCCAGACCGCGCTCGAAGCGATTTTCCAGTCGGGCGACTTCATACCATTTGCCAAGATAGCGGCTGGCATCAAAGCCGGTAATGGGCTGCACGCCTTTCGGCGGCGTGGGAGATTTACAGGCAACCAGCGTCAGCGCAATGGCGACACCGGTAACGACAGGCCATAGCCTCATGAGAACTCCTTTCATTTACGCGGTTGGACGTTAAGTGTAGCGCACCCGTGCGGCGCTTCATCCCGTCGGGGAATATTCGTAGTATATTGAGACTACTCCTTCTCTTCGGATGCAGACATGGCTTACTCCATCGGCGAATTCGCCAGACTCAGCGGCATCACCGCCACCACGCTTCGGGCGTGGCAGCGACGCTATGGATTACTCAAACCCGAGCGTACGGACGGCGGTCACCGCCTGTACAGCGATGAGGACGTTCAGCAGGCGCTGAAAATCCTCGACTGGGTTAAAAAAGGCGTACCCATCGGCCAGGTAAAATCACTGCTGGAACGCCCTGTGCCGCGCCGCGCCAATAACTGGCAAACCCTGCAACAGGCCATGCTGCAAAAGTTGCAGGAGGGGAAAATTGAATCCCTGCGTCAGATGATTTACGACGCCGGACGCGAATACCCAAGGCCAGAGCTGGTCACTAACGTGCTGCGTCCGTTGCGCAGCCAGATATCGGCCAACGTCGCCGCCGCCATGACGCTGCGTGAAATCCTCGACGGCATCCTCATCGCCTATACCTCGTTTTGCCTTGAGGGCGATAAAAAAGCGCCGGGCGATAACATCCTCATCAGCGGCTGGCATCTGAACGACCCGTGTGAGATCTGGCTTGAAGCCCTGACGCGCACCGGCCAGGGCCACCGCATCGACATACTGCCGGTTCCCCCTGCCGCGCTGGCCCCGGAAATTTTCCCGGATCGCAAATGGCTGCTGGTTACCAGCGGTAAACTTACCGCCGCGCGGAAAAAGCAGGTTGCGCAGTGGCAGCAGCAGGTTTCCCTTGAGGTAATTATCCTCTGATTATTTTCTGCTGTGGCAAACTTCACGAAAAGTTGAATATTTTTTCGCGCAGCGAGTGCTAACGTTTTCCTGTCACCGACAACTCAACAGGAAAACACGATGAAAAAGACACTCCCTCTGATGATGCTGGCTACAATGGCTTTCGCCCCTGCCGCGTTCAGCGCCCCGGCAGGTACCCTGAGCGTCCACGTTCTGGACCAGCAAACCGGTATGCCGCCAGCGGATGTGGCCGTCACGCTGGAAAAGCAGGAGCAGGACAAGTGGACCCCGATTGCCAGCGGTAAAACTGACCACGACGGGCGCATCAAATCGCTCTATCCGCAGGATCAGGATATGGCGCCAGGCGTGTATAAAGTGACCTTCAAAACCGCAGATTACTTCCACGGCAAAAAGCTGGACTCCTTCTTCCCGGAAGTGCCGGTGCTGTTCACCGTCACCCGCACCAATGAAAAACTGCACATCCCGCTTCTGCTCAGCCAGTACGGTTACTCAACCTACAAGGGCAGCTGATTGCCCTTGATTTTAAAGACGATTAAAAAATAATCCCGTCAATACTTGGACAAATACGCATTGTTGTGTAACTTTTAGATATGAGATCAGGAGGTGCACATCATGACAACAAAACCTGTGCTGGGTATTAGCGGATGTTTGACCGGTTCCGCCGTTCGCTTTGACGGCGGACATAAGCGTATGGGCTTTGTGATGGATGAGCTGGCGCAGTGGGTCGCTTTCCGCCCGGTATGCCCTGAAATGGCTATCGGCCTGCCCACGCCTCGTCCGGCGCTGCGCCTGGTGATGACCACTGGCGGCGAGACAGAAATGCGGTTCAGCAAAGCGCCGCACGATGACGTCACGCAGAAGATGGCCGCATTTACGGCAGATTATCTGCCGAAAATCGGCGATCTGTCAGGGTTTATCGTCTGTGCAAAATCCCCTAGCTGCGGCATGGAGCGCGTGCGGCTGTACGACGAAAACGGCAACCGGGGCCGCAAGGAGGGTGTCGGGCTGTTCACCGCCGCCCTCCTTGAAACTTTCCCCTGGCTGCCCGTCGAAGAAGACGGTCGCCTGCACGATCCGGTACTGCGGGAAAACTTTGTTGAGCGCGTTTTTGCTCTCCATGAACTGAACGTAATGCGTAAAAATGGCCTGACGCGCCGTGCCCTGCTGGACTTTCACAGCCGCTATAAGCTTCAGCTTCTGGCGCACCATCAGGCAGGCTACCGTGAAATTGGTCCGTTTGTGGCATCACTGCATGAGTGGGACGATCTGGACGCGTTTTTCGTGGCCTATCGCGACAAACTGATGAATATCCTGAAAAAACCCGCTTCGCGGAAGAATCATACTAACGTGCTGATGCACATTCAGGGCTATTTCCGTAACCAGCTGAACAGCCGCCAGCGCGGAGAACTGCGTGATGTGATCCTGCATTACCGGGACGGACTGCTGCCGATCCTCGCGCCGCTGACGTTGCTTAAGCATTATCTGGCTGAATACCCTGACCGCTATCTGATGACGCAAAACTACTTTGATCCCTATCCTGATGATTTGGGTCTGCGTCTGGCCGTTACCTGATAAGAAAGAAGCGAAGGCCCATTGACCCACAGAGGCCCAAAGCTGTACCCCGTTTAGACGACACCCTCACTGTCGTCTTTTTTTTGCGCTCAGCGTAAAATACTGTAATTCTGTACAGGTTAAGCATGCACAGCGGAGTACCCCGATGATCAAAAATCTGCATATTCAGAACTACCGCTCAATTCGCGATATGTCGCTTGAGCTGGAACAGCTCAACATCGTGTTCGGCCCCAACGGCACCGGAAAATCCAATATTTATAAAGCGATTTACCTGATGCACAGCGCGGCGCAGGGGCAATTCTCCCAGGCGCTGGCAAACGAGGGGGGGATTTTGAAAGTGTTCTGGGCGGGCAAAACCCGCAGCGACCAGCTGCGGCGCATGAACCTGGCGGTGGAAACGGAAACCTATGAATATGAGCTTCAGGTCGGGTTCGTGGAAAAGCTGCCCTATCCCTCACAGTTTCAGCTCGATCCGGTGATCAAAGAGGAATCTATCTGGCTGAGCGGCCAGCACCGTCGTCCGTCGTCACAGCTGATGAAGCGTAAGAATCAGGCGGTTTTCCTGAACAACGTGCATCACGAAAAAGTGACCCACAGCGGTACGCTGTATGAGAACGAGTCGGTGTTCGGGCAGCTCGGCGAACCGCACCTCTATCCCGAAGTGTCGCAGATGCGCGAGTCCCTGCGTAACTGGCGATTTTATCATGAGTTTTCCGTCTCATCCGGCTCGGCGATCCGTGCGCCGCAGGTGGGTTTTCGTTCCCCGGTGCTGGCCAGCGACGGCGCGAACCTGGCCGCCGCGTTTCAGACCATTGTCGAAATTGGCGACGAGCTGCTGCTGATGCGCATTCTCGACCAGGCCTTCCCCGGCTGCGTGTTTTACAGCGACAACACCGGCGGGCGCTTCCGCATGATGATGCAGCGCGAGGGGCTAAGCAGACCGCTGGAACCGGCAGAGTTCTCCGACGGCACGCTGCGTTTTCTGTGCCTGGCGGTGGCGCTGTTAAGCCCGCGCCCTCCCGCATTCATCGCCCTCAACGAACCGGAAAACAGCCTGCATCCGCAGATGCTGCCCGCTCTGGCAAGCCTCATTGCCGAGGCCAGCCGCTACTCGCAGATCTGGCTCACCAGCCACTCGCCGGAGCTGGCGCAGTTGATTGAGAAGCACCGATCGTTTTCGCTGTATCAGCTGTCGATGGTGGAGGGGGAGACGCGGATGGAGCGGCTGGGGTAATGCATTTCTTTTATGCAGTCACCACTTTCAAGGTCGCCATCAACGACGAAGATGATTTCCGTCGGTATATACCTTCGGCGAATTCTGCGCTCGCGACAGATTATCAATACTGCGAATATTGTCGGAGGGCAACATCTCAGCGACGGACTCGCACGGATTAAATTTATGGATGATATTCGGCAGTTTGTGATGCAACAATTTAGCGCTACCCGGGCGGCCAGAAGTGATGAGGAGTGCATGGAGTGCCTGAAAAACATCCGGGCTGAGAACGAAAGTCTTCTTGAGCAAAGCAGAATGCTTCGCTCCCGTACTGTTCAGCTTTTTGCTCAGATTAACTAGTTAAAGAAAATAACAAAGTCGTCGGTTACGTTATCTCCCGCTGGATTTCTACCGCAAAGTCGACGGAATGAATCGCGCAGCGCTCACTATGAAAATTGTCGGCTGGGGTGTCTCTGCAAAAGTCTCGTTTGATTTAATTTCTAATGCGTCTGGCCAGAACGAATGTATTTCTTTCTGAAGCGCCAGGCTTTGTAAGCAATGATTGGGGGTTGAAAAAACCAGGCAATAATCAATACGATGAAAAGAGAAATGCCTCCGGAAAAAATATTGTAATGTTCAGCGAAAAAAAGAAGCGCCAGGAAAATCAGAGCCACAGCCGCAGTAATACACAGTACCATGATGAAACGCTTGCCCAACTCAAGCACCACCTCGAGCAGGGATGAACCATAACGGCTAACGTTTCGGTTCAGATACGCTAATTCTTTTACGGTGAAACCTGATTCAAGTAACTGCGTTTCAATATTGTTCATGCCACTACCTTTTCTTCTGGAAAGTAACGTGGATTATCTTAACCGGAAGAGAAGTGCTAGTAACCCGTCTGATGCATACCCATTACCGCCCGCTTTAAAGGCAAAGAAGCCGCCCACGTCTTTTTATTCCATCTCGCCAGCATTATTTTTCGCTGCAAACGGCTTAACGCGAAACGTCTTACGCCACTCCGCCGGACTGACGCCAAAGCGCGCCTTAAACTGCTGCCGATACGTCACCGCTGATAAAAACCCCACCTGCTCAGCGACGCTTTCGATTGGCAGACTGCCGGACTCCAGCAGGATCTGGCTGCGCCGCAGGCGCTCGGCGGTAAGCCAGTCGGCAACGCTCATGCCCGTCGCCTTGATAAAATGGCGGGTCAGCGTGCGTCGGCTCATCGACACCACGTCCGCCAGCGAATCCAGGTTATGCGGCTCGGAAATGTGCTGCTGAAGGTAGTCTATGAGACAGTTAATCCGCCCGTCGCGGGTATCTTTCGGCACAGGCTGCGCAATAAACTGCGCCTGCCCACCCTCGCGGTGCGGCGGGACGATCATCCGGCGGGCAATCTGATTGGCGACAACGCTGCCAAAGCGCTGGCGGATGATGTACAAACAGCAGTCGAGCGCGGCGGCGGTACCCGCCGAGGTAATCATATTACCGTCATCCACGTAGAGCGCGTTGATGTCCAGTCGAACGTCCGGAAACAGCGTCTGAAACTGGTGTTCAAACTCCCAATGGGTGGCGGCCCGTTTGCCGCTGAGTATGCCGGCATAGCCCAGCACAAACGATCCCAGACACAGCCCAACAATTTCCGCCCCGTTGTCTCTGGCCTGAACCAGGCTGTCGAGCAGCGTCTGAGGCGGGCGCTCCAGTACGTGCTGCCAGTAGGGTACAACCACAATTTCAGCCGATGCGATCGCGGAAAAATCCTGCGTCGCATGCAGGGCAAAACCGTCTTTCGAGGTCAGGAATCCCGGTTTTTCAGCGCAGATCGTGACGTTAAAGCGCTTTTCCCCGGATACCGTATCGCCAAACAGAATGCAGGGGACGGAGTAGTGGAACGGGCTAAACCCGTCCACCGCGACAATAGCAACGTTAACAAGCGGCATCTGTCTCTCCTTTCCCCTTTAACACTCAGAATATAACGGTTTCGCCGTCCTGAGGAATGCTCACCGCGTCACTTATCTCGTTGGCGTCAACATACTCGCGCAGCGCGCGGCGGGTCAGCAGGCAGTGGTTGATAGCTTCCATATGGGTCGCCACGATTTTCGCCTGCGGCAGCAGGAAATGCACGTTAAGCAGATCTTCTTCCCCCATGATAATTGGCCCAAACCCGATGACGTGGGCGTAACCAGCGTTGAGCACGACAACGTCCGGTTGATGCTTTTGTAGATCGGCCGCAACCGCGTCGCGCCAGATGGTATCCCCTGCGATATAAAGCGTCTTCTCATCGGGATGACGGAAGACCACGCCGCAGGCTTCACCCAGACGCTCTGCCAGCTCCGGCACGGCATAAGCGCGGTCAGTGCCGTGCTGGCCGCCATAAGTTTTCGCAATCCGGATATCGCCGAACGTCGTTTCGTCGGTCATGACCGTCAGGTTGTGAAAGCCCTGTCCGCGCAGCAGCGCGGCATCGCTATCATTTTGCACGTAGATCGGCTTGTGTTTGGCGATCAGCTCAACGGCATACTGATCCCAGTGATCGTCATGGGTATGGGTGACGATCACCGCATCGGTGTCCAGCAGCGTTTGAACGTCAACGGGAAGCTCGACCATCGGGTTGCGAATATCGGCCCGCGCGGTGCCGGGAAAACCCGGATAAGCACCTTTTGGCGCCAGCATTGGGTCGATTAAAAAGCGTTTTCCTGCGTAAGTGATCAGCTGGGTGGCATTGCGAATTTGCGTAATGTTCATGGGCTATCCTCCGGTTGGTATGAGAAGGAGAATAGCCCCAGGGTGCCGTTAAGAATGTGGGCTAAAGGGCGATGATCGATGAAATCGGGTCAATCGATAAACCGCTTGCGTACCCTTTCCAGCGGCGCAATCAGCAGATTGATAAGCGGTTTACGATCGATAACGATATCGGCGTTCACCGTCATCCCGCCCATCAGCATGCGCTTTTTCTTGTCCGGGTCGGTAAACCAGGAGGGGACGCGCACTTTAGCCAGGTAGTAGTTCTGCCCTTCCTGGAGCGGGATCAGCGCCGAATGGGCATCAATGTTTACCTCATAGAAATCGGACAGCGTCGCCTCCACGGAACCGTATTTGTCCACGGGCCAGGAGTCGAAGCGCAGCTTGACCTTATCGCCTTTCGCCACGCGCCCCACCCCCGTTGCCGGAACATACAGGTACCCCTCCATCGTCGCCGCGGTATTTTTACGGATCACCACCACCACCTCGCTGTTTTGCGTAATGGCCCGGCCTGGCGGGAAGTTAATCGCCACCACGTAGCCATCTGAAGGGGCCAGCATCGCCATGGTGGAACTCCCCCGGCTGGACAGGTTGCGATCAATTTCGCTGATGCGGTTTTTCACGTACAGCTGCTCTTCGCTCAGCGAGTCAATTTGCGACTGGGTGCTGTCGGTCAGGCTGGTTTTGCGCGCCTCAAGCTCAAGAATAGTGCTCTCCTCCAGCGTCAGGTTGAGCTGGGCGTTGAGCACATCGTTATGGCTTTTATCGAGATCCACTTTGGAGACATAGCCCTTCCCGGAGACGGATTTCCACGCCTCGTAGGTGTCGGTGCTGTTTTTTAACAGCGCGCGCAGCTTCTTCACCTTATCGCGGGAAACGGCGATCTGCTTGTCAGTGAGAGCCAGCTGCTGCGCCAGATTTTTGCGATACGACGCAATCGAGTCCTCAATGGCCTGGATGCGCTGCTCGCTGCGCTTTTTCTCCGCTTCCATCTGCTGGCGGTCAAACTGCACCACCGAGCCCTGCTTGCCGCCATAGTCCTGCGACACGGTGAACAGCGGATCGTTTTCCTTCACGTACTGGCCGGGCCGGACGGCAAAATCAACAAGGGTTCCGGACTCTCTGGCGCGCACCTCCACATCGCCCTGCGCCGGGATCAGCACCCCGCGTGCCAGCGTGGTTTCCGAAAAGTTGAAAGCAATCGCAAAGACCAGCAGGCAGAGAAAAAAGGCGATGAACAGCGTCAGCACGGTTTTCAGCCGCGGCGCGTTGATTTGATAGCTTTTTGAGAAGTGGTGCGGGATTAGCGCCCGACGCTGTCGGCTTCGGTTTTTTAATTTCACGATATGTCATCCATGATAAATCACTGAAAGATCGTCCCATCCACTCCAGAGCGTGGGGGTTTTGCGCAGCGCGTTCAGCGTGTCGGCGGCGGCCAGACGGTAATCCTCTGGCGCATACGCCTGGTTCTCCAGCCCAAACTCTGCCGCGTGCAGCGAACAGACCGGCAGCAGCGTTCGGACGCTGTAGCCATAACGGGATAAAAACCGCGTGGAGACGTCCGTTAACCACGCCTTGCGATCGCCTGCCTGAATTGGGAACAGTGGCGCATCCGGCAGGCGTTCATCCATCAGCAGCACCGTCACCAGGCGCTGAGGGGCGAAAAACGAGCCGGCGCGCCGTCCGTCGTGTGCGGCCATCAGCTTGTGCAGCGCAGGGTGACAGGTAATAAACTGAAAGCGCACATCATCTGGCGCGGTGGCGAGCAGCGCATCCACGATCAGGCCAAAGCCCGCCCAGCGCATGCCCAGAAGCAGGGTGCGAGGCGAACTGTAAAACCCCTGATCCTGCGTCCACTGCGCCACGTACGCATGCAGATCGAAGCGAACGTTGCGCGCCCACAGCGCGGGCGGGAAGATCTGCTCCACGAAGTTAAACCCGCTCAGCTCATGGGCGTTCTGATGCAGAAAATCAGCCGGCACATCGGCCTCCGGGCAGGGCATAAACTGGCTGTAGTTTTGCGCAATCCGGTTTGCCATTAAGGTGCGTCCGGCCTGGCGCGCGCAGAGTCGGGCATAGAGACGCGGCAGAAACATCATTGCTCACTCTCCCGCAGGGTGCCGTTTTCCATGGTATAGAGACGCCCCTGACAGCCCACCACGTCCGGCGAGTGGGTAACAAATACCAGGCCAATCCCCAGGCTACGCAGGTTCGCCAGCACCTTTTGCGCGGTGGTCTTATCCAGGTTCGCCGTCACTTCGTCGCAGAGCAGTAGCTTAGGCTGGCTGTACAGGGCGCGCGCCAGGACCAGACGCTGCATCTCCCCGGCCGAGAAAAAGGTGTTCCCCGGCAGCATCTCCGTTTCGTAACCGTGCGGCAGACGGGCGACGACGTGGTCCACTTCCGCCAGCCGACACGCGGCGATGACCTGCTCTTTATCCGGTGCGCTGTCAAAGCAGGCGATGTTGTCCAGAATCGAGCCGGTGAAGAGAATATCGTCTGCATGGACAATGCGGATGTGCTGGCGTAGCGAGGAAAGATCGCACTCTTCAATGGGGATCTTATTGATCCGCAGCGTGCCAGACGATGACAGCAGCATGCCGGAGATCAGACGCAGCAGCGTGGTTTTTCCCGACCCGCTCTGGCCCACAATCACCGCCTCTTCGCCCTGCTTCAGGGTCATGTTGATATGCTGTAGCGTGGCCTCCCGGCCCGGATAGGCAAATGAGACATCCTCAAATTGCAGACAGACCGGCGAGGTGACAATCCGCTTCCCAAACTGGCTGGTTTCAGAGGGGGCAAACAGCAGGTCGCCCACGCGATCCAGCGGCCCCTTAAGGGCATTTTTGTCCAGCAGCTTCTGCGCCACCTGCACCATGGCATCGGAAAAATAGCGCTTGTAGCTGATATAGGCGTACAGCATCCCGATACTCATCTGCCCTTCCAGGATCAGCCACGCGCCAAAGCAGACCACCAGCAGCTGCTCGGCATTGATCACCAGCAGTGAAGCCACGTCAAAGCGGGCCAACAGCCGCTCTTTACGCATCAGCCCGGCGATGTGTTCGCGCTGGGATTTGTTCATCACCGCGTCCCGGGCCTGCTCCATGTTGTTCGCCTTGAGCGTAATGATCCCTTTCTGCGTCTCCACCAGCAGGGATTCATACTGGGCGGTACGCTCGATGGAGTCATCCACCGCGCGTTGATAGGGGCCGATCAGCGAAAAGCGGATCAGGAAAAACACACCCATCAGCAGCATCGTCAGCAGTGCAATTTTGACGTTATACAGCAGCATAAACAGCAGGCTGGTGACGGCGATCAGGCTGGAAAAGAGAATTTGCACGTAACCATTGCTGATGAACTCCGCGCAGGCGTGGAGCGATTTTTCAATAGCCAGCACGATGCCCGGCGGGCGCGAGCGGAACCAGCTGGTCTGGGTGCGCAGCATGTAGTGGCGCACGGACTGGCTTAAATCGTCATAGGCAATATTACGCATCAGGATCTCAAGCAGCTGCTTGAGGAATTTACCGATGACTTCAAAGATAAAGACGATAGCGAAGATCGCGGTGAGCAGGATCACCAGATCGCTGTCGCTGCGGGAAATGGCCTCATCCATAATCAGCTGCACGTAGGTGGGGCTCGCCAGCATGGTGATGAGAGTAAAAATACAGAGCACAAACAGCAGCAGCTGCCGCTGGAACAGGCTCGGAGATTTATTGGCTAACCGGCCAAGCGTGAGCTTTTCATCCGGGGATTTCTTTTCGAAACACGGCGTGGGCTTAAGTTCAAGCACATAGCCGGAAAACAGTTTTTCCGCCTCTTTCAGGCGGTAACGACGCACGCCGCTGGCCGGGTCGTGAACGGTCACGCTGCGGCTGTCGATCTTCACGATGACCACGAAATGGTTGCCGCGCCAGAAGGCGATGAGCGGCAGCTCAGACGTTTCTATTTCAGTGATTTCGCCTTTAAGCACCCGGCCAGACATATTTTTATCGCTGGCAAGGGTCAACAATTCCGCCATTGAGGTTCCCGCATCGGCGGAAACGGAAATCTCCCGGCGCAGCTGGCTGACGGAGACATGGTGGTCATAGTGCCCCAACACCATCGCCAGGCAGGCCAGTCCACATTCGGTAAATTCATGCTGGCGAATAACAGGGGTCTTACCCTGTTTTTTATACTGAAAGAGCGAAAACATAATGATCCGTGGCTGAAATAAAAAAATGGCCCGGCAATGCGGGCCATGCGTACAACGTGCTTCTCGCTTAGGCGCTGAAGAAACCGCCGATGAAGCCGCCCACCAGGCCGAATACGCCGCCGATGGTGCCGCCCAGCGCGCCTAACATCTGGCTGCCCGCGTTATAGCCCGCGCTTGCGCCCTGAATAGCGGCAGCAAACGGATCCCAACCACCGATGATGGCCTGTGCTTTTTTGAAATCGATAACTTGCATGATACTTTTCCTGTAAACGTGAATTAGTTGTAGCTTCCAACCAGCGCGCCCAGGAAGCCCATTGCGCCACCCAGAACTCCGCCAACCACACCGCCAACCATGCCCATGATGCTGGCGCCAGTGTCGTAACCCAGCTGTGCACCTTTAACCAGACCAGCGAACGGGTTTAACGCGCCGCCAATAATGTCTTTCGCTTCTACGAATGAAATCGCTTTCATTTTTATCTCCTGTAGTGATGGATCTTTAGCATGATGCTAAAGGCTAATTTCCTTTTATGAAGGAAAGCGGTTGCTACGGGCAGGTGGTCAGCGGAATGATTTTATTGCCATAAATAATCATTCGCCTTGCAGCCTGCCCGGCATTATCTATTTCCAGCCGTTGCCCCGGAGGAATATATTTTGAATTATTGTATTGCGTGCTGCACCCGACCGAGGAAACATATTTAAAATAGGTATTCCCGGTATTACTCACCACCCCGTTGCTAAACGCATAATCAAAATGTCGTGTCCATGGACGGACAATCAAAATAGCCTCAAGCGAGACCACCACATCCGACTGGATGCGCTGGCCTTTGCGCGTGATGACCTTTGCCTGGAGCGGCGTCTCGGTGAATTTTACGCGATAGTATCGCTCTTTGTTGTCATGCGGGCCGGTATAGTAAAATTTAAAACCCGCGCGCTCACCGCTCCCCAGCGTTAATTGCTTAGGCGAATACATGACTTCGCCGTCTTTTATTTCGGTTTCTTTTCCCTTCTCTTTAGGAACGTCTACCTGAATAAGCGAAACGGTATAATTCTGACGTTCACTGGTATCATTTTTTATCGGCTGAAAAACAACTTCTCTTTCGGGAAGAAAATCAATATTCAGACTTTCGATAATTAAAGCATTTGCCCCTGTGGAAATGAAGCAATTTATTGCAAAAATAGCCAGGAATTTTCCAGTCATGGTTGATTAATTCCAGGATGCGCTAACATCTATTCTTCCCTGCGCGGTCACTTCGCCAAACCAGCTATTTCCGTCATAGGTGGTCTTCGATACCGGATTATCCATAACGAACTGGAGGATCAGCGGTGTTTTCCAGAGCCACATATCGGTCACGCCGGAACTCATTTTGTCCCACTCTTCCGCATGGGTGGCCGGCGCCGGGATCGACAATACCTCGCCTTTACAGTTATGCGCCATGCGCGTCTGGCTTTTCCCCACCAGCACGTTGCCCGGAATGGGAACCGTAAAGCCGTTGCCGCTGAAGGCGCAGTAGTCCACCCCATTCAGGCTTTGAGTAGGCCCGGTGACTTTTACCGTGACCGCAATCGCCGCATCTTTTTGCGCCCCGCTGTAGGTGATGGTGTAGGGGATCTCAATGGGCGTTTCGCCGATGGCGCCTTTCCCGGAGCCGCCCAGACCGTCAGGATCGAGGGCGTAATCCGGGTTGTCGGGCGTAATCTCCAGCCCCGGCTGAATAGGGTTAATCACCAGGCCGCCCCCCGGCTGGAAGCAGAAATCCGCCGCCAGCGAGCTGTTGCCGGGCGTCAGGCACAGGCTGACGATATTGCCAATGCTGCTGCCGTCCCCCGCCTGCGCCACGCTCAGAATTAACGCTTTCGGCAAAAATATTTTAAGGTACGCTTTGCCGCCGTTTTTCTGCGGCGCCGCGAGGAAGGTGTTTGCCAGGACACGCGTATCACTCAGGATACCGCCGGAGATACTGTACCAGGTGTTTTCATCGAAGGTCAGCTCGGCGGCAAGCCCGGTGCCGCCGTTCATGTGCGATTGCAGCACGCTGTTGACGCGGGAAGAGGTGAGCGCCAGCCCCCCGTTGTAACCGGAGATATCTTCCCCAACAAACGTGTATTCAAGCAGGTCGCACAGCACGCCAGAGACCGTGTTGCGGGTGTATTTGGTGCAGGTGGCCCCTGTTGATCCATCGACAATCGTCACCTCGCCGCTGATCGGGTCAATCCCCAGGTTGAGCGCCCTGGCGTTGGTCATGGTCAGCGTGCCCACCTTGTGAAGCGTATTGGTGGTGGTCACTTTGTTGATGGAGCTGATTTGCGGCGTGGAGGTGATGGTCACTTCATCCCCTGGCGCGGCGTTGAGCAGATAGTTAAAGAACGGATCGCCCAGGACCCAGCGCCCGTATGACGTGCCGGGCTCCATCACCGGCGGCTTGACCACCATCGACGTATCGGTATAGCGGGTCGTCGGGGTGTACCCCGTGTTGCCGCAGGACGAGGAACACGCCGTCCCTTTAAAGAACGGAGAGGCGCTGGAACCGGTCACCGAAAAGTCGATGGTCAGCGCGCTGCCTGCCGGACCGCTGTAGCTGTTGTCCGGGATGTAAGTGGCGATACCGTTATTCGTTTTCGCGCTCAGCGTCGGCCACTCACGCGAACCGTGTAAAAACGCGGTCGAGGTGCTGTTCAGACTAAACAGCCCCGCGCTGTTTCCCGTACCGTTATTGTCCGGATTATTAATGGCGAAATAGGGCAGCTCCTGCGCATGGGCCACCGCGCTCATCAGCAGCAAATTAAGAGCGAATATCTTTTTCATCGTCACGTTCCTGCGTTCCTTTTGCTTCCTGCCAGACGAAATCGCCTTTGTCGCAGGAGATGTCCCCGAGCCACAGCGCACCGCGGTTAGACTCAATGTCCAGGCGCACTTCGCAGACGCTGTCGTCCGGCGTGGCGATACTCAGGACAGGGTTGTTCTTATCAACGTCGATCACGAAGCGTCCGTCGTTCTCCGTCCGGGTCAGCCCAACGTGGTTTTTGATCTGCGTGGCGCCAATCGGATTGCCGTTTGCATCCACAAGGCGGCCAAACAGGGTGACGATTTTCTTCACCTGCGGCTTCATCACCACGGTATTGCCCGGATAAACCGTGATATGGCGACGCGCATTCGCGCCAATCTCATAGCTTTCCGTACCGGTTTCACTGTTCATCACTTCCAGGTCATAAGCCTGGTATGCCGGCAGCGACAGCCAGGTTTTATCCCCTTTGATGCGTTCTGCCCGGCCGTTAAGCTTCAGGGTCAGCGCTTCATCAGATTTGAGACCGGTACTGACAATCACCCCTGCGCTTTCGGTGCCTTTCCCGGCGGCGATGGCCTCTTTGGACCAGCCCACGCTGCCGTCACTGGTCAGCGTGGAGTTCCAGCCTTTACTCATGCCGCTCTGGACGCTGAGGATGTTGCTGTTCCACGGCGTGTCGAAGTTCACGCTGCCGCCGCCGCTTACGCTGCGATCCTGGCGGCTGTTAAAGGCTTTGGAGACATTGGCGGTGGCCGATTTCAGGTAATCGCCTTCAAACTGGCGGCTGGCGCTGACGTTCAGCGCCGTGCCGGTATCGCGATTGTGGGAAACGCCAACCGACACGGTATTGCCGAGCGGTATGGCGAAATCGAGCATCACGTAGCGATCTTTCTCTTCGTAATACCCGTCGTATTTGTTGCGCGACATCCCCACCCGCAGGCGCGCCGTACCGTAGCGACCGGCGTATAACCCCTGGGAGTAGTCCAGCTGATAGCGTTTATAGCGATAGAGGTCGTCCTCCTGACGCATCAGGCTCAGGTTGCCCGCTGAGGGCAGGCCGAACGACGGCAGGCTAAAGGAGGCGCCCCAGGTGTTGCCCTTGCTCTCATAGATATCGAGGAACTTGCCGCTGGAGAGCTGTTCATGGGAGTACCAGACCGAACCGATCTGCCACGGCAGGCTGAGATTCGCGCCGTAGTTGGCGCGGTACGTTCCGTCGGAGGCGGCCATGGTCTGGGTATTCACCGAGAAATAGCCCGTCAGGTTCAGGGAGGCCCACAGCTCGCTGACGATGTGTTCCCGCATCATATAGGTGGAGGCGTTCCAGTCGACCATCCCGCTGCGCTTGCTGAACGAGGCCCCCACCAGCGACATGGTGTCTTTATGTTTGGTGTCGTAATCGTAGTAGTAGGTGTTGTCCTGCTCGTTTTTGTGTTTCGCGTATTTTTTATAATTGACGACGGATTTATCGCGGCTATACATCCCGCCCCACATCTGCCAGCGCAGCGTTTCCGACACGTTGCTGGAGAACGGCTTATTCACGGTGTACATGCTACGCGACACGGTGCGGCTTCCGCTCACCACCTCAACTTCGATGCTGTAGATCCCGTAGGGCAGGCTGCTGGTGTCAATTTCATGGTTACCGACGTCAAAGCGCTGAATGCCGATAAGCTGCCCGTCACGACGAATACGGGCCTCGCCCGCCGTGGGGAAATAGACCACCACAGGCGTCAGAGAGAGCGTGTTATCGCGCTTACGGGAGTTGGCCTGGTTGCCCATGGAAACGCCGTAGACTTCACCGCCGGAAATCCCGCTGACGCTCGCCAGAGACTGCATCGCCCAGCCGTTCAGCATGCCCGCGGCGTAGCGCATCCCCTGATAGTCGCGCTCCCACATAACCGCATTCATCTGGGTATCGCTGCTGCTCTCGTTGACGTAGCCAGAGCCGTCGATCAGCACATGATCAACGCCCATTGAGATCCAGTTTCTTGCGTTCAGATAGCCCGACGACCAGCTGTCACCGTAGCCGCTCTCGGTGTGATACGCCCCGAGGTTGTAGGAGAACGTGCCGCTCAGGTCGTCAGACTCCGGCGCATCAATGTCCACCTCACGCGGGCGAATATTCACCCCGTAGTCGCTCTGCGACAGATTCAGCAACAGGCGCATTTTTTTCTGATCCAGCTCGAACGCGGACCCCGTACTTACCGGAATGCGCATCTGGTCATCAAACTGCTTGTCGTTAATGCTCTGCAATAACGTTCTCATCTCTTTTGACAGACGAATGCCGTTATCAGACTCCTGGACCTGAACGTCCCTCAGCCCCAGCTTCAGATCTTTTGCAAAGAGCGTCACGTCACCGATACGAACATATTCGCTCGCCGTGCCTTCGTGGTTCCCTTGTTGTGCTGAGTGTGGACGCGTATTCACCAGATAGACGGGAATTTTGATCCCCTGCTCCAGCAGTGCATAAAGCGAGTCGGGAAAACGGTAATTAGCGATAACCACGGAGCTTGAGGCTGCATGCGCAAGCGCGGGCAGCGTGCCGGATGCGCAAGCCATCATCACCGGCAACACTAATTTATTTTTCACCATGCATCCTTACTTAACAGGTATGAACTGTTTCAGGTCCCATATTCCGAGATGAAAATGGTTATCCGTCACGTTGATATCCTCGATAGCGCGCGAGGTATCCGGCATCAGGTAGAAGTTTTTGGTACACGGCGTAGTCGGTGATTCCGGATTCGGCTTCAGGCAGGTTCCGGTCGCATTGACGCGAAAAGCGGTGTTCCCTTTATTGGTTATTTTTCCCGCCACATAGACGAAGTCGATCTTCTTATCACGGGGCTGAACCACCAGAATGGTGCTCACCACCGCGCGCGTCATCCCGGTACCGTTTTTTGGTGAACCGCTGTCCACCTCTTCGCTCACCCCTTCATCCGTGAAGGTAATGCGGTAGTAACGCTCTTTGTTATCGGCGTTCCCGTGATAGTAAAATTTGACAATATTGCTGGTACCGGCGGGCATTACCATGCGCGTGGGCGTCAGCAACAGCTCGTCCACTTTCTCCGGATTAATGACGATCCCTTCATCCATTGGGCTACTGATCCGCTGTGCGCGAACAGAAACAATACGCACGCTGTCTGCTTCGTTTTTTATTTCCTTGGCGGTGGAGTCAGCATCCGCAGGAATAATGGTGGTGACTTTTCCCACATTAATGGCCAGCGCGGAGGAAGAGATAAATAATAAAAATAAGAAGGCGGATTTGAGGTTAAACATGCTATTTCCCTAAACAGGGGCTTGCGCCCCTGGATCGATCAGGCCTTAGCCCCAGGTTGCGCGGAACGCAACAGATACGGTCCCTTCCCACAGGCTGTTGGTCAGGTCTTTGAACTCTTTCGCAGTACCCGCGTTGTCCTGAGCGGAGTCAACGTAGAAGACGAATTTGTCCTGGCCGGTAATTTCGGTATCTGCCGCCGCGCCTGCGCTGGTGGTCAGGTTCCACAGGCCAGAAGAGACGCCGGTGTTAGAAGAAGAATCAACCAGCGTGGTCCATGCGGTTGATTTCGCCCCCACGGTGCCACCAATAGAGCCCAGGTCGTTACCGCCCCAACGCGCACCCACTTTCAGCTTGGTCGCTTCACCGCCCACGCTGAACAGCGTGTTGTTTGAATCGTCGAGGATAGCTTCGAGTTTGAAGCTGGTCGCCGTAGAGTGATCGCCACGGATAGCCACATCAAACAGACCGGTATCGGTGTTGAAAGATTTGGTATTGGCGCTGTAAACGAAGTTCAAAGCACGCGTTGGCGTAACAACCAGGTCGGATTCGCTGTCTTTGGTCGCGGTTGCCTGCCAGGTGGCAGAAGCCGTCGTTTCTGCTGCATTAACTGCGCTCAGGGCAGAAACAGACAGCAGGGAGCCCAGAACGATAGCGTTCAGTTTGTTCATTTATTTAGTCCTTCAAAAAAGAATCCACGTGTATAAAAAGGGGAGCCCCTTTTTCGAGGCGGAGTATAGACAGCCGCAAAATAACGAGGCAATACAGAAAAATTCACTCGCCGGAGAATAACAATAAAAATATAAATAAATTTCTCGTATCTTATTGTTACGTATTGAGTAAATCACTCAATTTCCCGAGCAATAGATAAATATCGATTTTTCAATAAAGAGAAATATCAGGACGTCGGAACAGCCACACACATCATTACAGGCAAAACCAGCCCCTTAATTAACCAGGCGTGCGGTTTAACGCGGGTAATATAGAAGAAGTTGATATTATCAAGTAACATTTCGTTTACAACGCCATCCGGTGCCGCATCATCTTCAGATTTATTCAGCTTTTTATCCTTAATATAAAAGATATTGCTTCCGTCGACTTTTTCCACGCTGAGCGTGTAATTTCTGTCAATCAGGTAGCTTTTGCCCTCTTTCTTGAGTACGCCTTTATGAATAACCGTCACAACATCTTTGTTGTTAAACAGGAAAAGCGTGGTTAGCGACATATCGGTTAACTCACCCGTGGAATAGGTTTTCCAGGAAATGGTATCTGACTGGCAGCCAAACCCCTCATCCTGCGTTCTGGTAAAATAGATCCACAACAACGCGATGGCAGACAGCGCCAGTACGATACTGAACAGTACACTCATTTTAGTCCTTGACATATTTTAACTCCCGGTCAGGCTTCTGTAAGAAATGCAGTTCTTATAATCGTCGATACTTTCCTGCTGATAACAGATGGCCAGGAAATAATTTTCTATCTGCGACTTTTTAAACCTGGAATAGTAAGCATCTGCAACCTGGTGTTGACAGTCGATATGTTGACTGGCAATGACCTCTTTTACGTGATTAAAGTAGTGCTGTCGCGGCTGATACATATTCTTATCGATCAGGTACACCGTACACCGGTCCACTTTACCGAGCAGATGCATATCAGAATCTTTCAGGCTCTCGGCATAGGAATCCCTTTGGTGCAACAGTAAAACAGCGGTGCCGATAACGGTAATCAGTAATAACGTGCAAAGAGAAATAAAGAGTCTGTGCAGCGATATTAATTGTTTAGGCGGATCGGCATCTTTCTTATGCGCTAGCGTATCGAATGCTTCAGAGGCAGATTGCTCACTAAGCGTTGAAACGACCGGCGGCCTGACCGTGTGATGTTCAATATGCGCGGCAAGGCTAAATCCCTTGCCACGTATCGTTTTTATCAGTAAAGGATCGCATCCTAATGTACGAAATGCTTTTCTGATTTCACTTATGGCAACATTCAGACTCACCGAAGAACCAGAGAAACCATGATCCTCCCAGACCTTCTTTATCAGGTCGTCTCTGTCGAGAGTTTTACCATTATTGATGATAAGTTCATAAAGCAGACGACCCGCCTGGTTAGATAACTTAATGGATGACTCTTCCTCTCCATTAATCATGATCATACCGGTGTCGACTTCATAAAGCATTGTAAGATCAATGAGATACTTCATATTATTATTACGCCATTGTTAAAATTATGTGCATTTGCCAGGCAATAATAAGTCTAAAGTTTGTGTGGTCAAGTCGCGTGATATTAATTGAGAGATGAATTCATAAAGCTTCATTAATTAACAATTATTAAATCATTAATAAAAATATTCGAACTAACGCATTTAGGTTAAAACATTAAAAAAAACTAACTCGCAAGATTATAATCTTAAACTTTAGAAGTTGTTGGAATAATGTTTTGTTATGTACTTTTTTAGTGCAACATAATATCGTCAAAGCATTCTCCCGAGTCGCCATGCGTCTAGCCGGTACATCAGGGACATGTGTAGCCGATTAACATTCATTTTAAATAACACAAATCTTCATGGAGTTTATCATGTTCAAATCGATCATGACCGTATCACTGCTGGCCGCCGCTATTGCTTCTACCAGCGCAGTGGCCGCAGACAATTCAGCGGGTGGTATCATTAACTTTACCGGCGCTATTACCGATACAACCTGTACCATTAACGGCGGTAAAAGCGCGGACTTTACCGTTGCGCTTTCCCCTATTTCGGTAAAAGATGCAGGCACCACGGTTGGCCTGATCACTAAGAATAAAAAATCTATTGCGCTGACGTTCTCAGGTTGTTCACCAGCAGCCGGAACAACCGGTACCCCGCTGAAAGTGTATTTCTCCAGCGCGGATAATATTTCCACTGACGGTAAATACCTGCTGAATAACAGCGTGAACGAAAGCGATGCCAGTGTGGCACGTAATGTCGGTTTTGCGTTAGTGGAGCCAGGTTCGTCTACCCCAATTACCCTGAACCAGCCTTACACTACGGATATTATGGGTACAGCGACCGCGCCAGATTCCGAGACGCTGACGCTGGATGTTTATTACTATAAAACGAACGCCGCTGCCGCCACCGTGGGCGAGTTAAGCTCCAACGTAACGTATACCATTTCCTACCTGTAATAATGATTATACAGGCTCTGTTTTCGCAGAGCCTGTATTTAAGGTTGCAATCATGCGCAAGGCAATTTTGCTGGCAGGCTTACTGCTAAGCACCGGTCACTCATGGGCCAATATTGTCATTAATGGCACCCGTGTCCTTTATCCTGAAAATAACAAAGAGGTGATCGTCCAGTTAATGAATACGGGCGATGCGCCCGCTCTGGTGCAATCCTGGATAGATGACGGTGATATTAATTCCACGCCGGAAACAGCCAATGTGCCGTTTCTGCTGTCGCCGCCGGTGATAAAAGTTAACGAACATAATGGCCAACAGCTTCGTATTAAAAAGCTGCCGTCCAGCTTGCCTGCGGATCGCGAATCCGTCTTTTTCCTGAATGTCCTCGACATTCCGCCCAGACCTGAAAATCTGCAAAATCAGAATACCGTTCAGCTGGCGATTAAATCACGTATCAAACTTTTTTACCGGCCCGCTGCGCTGAAAGGCACGCTGGATGACGCGGTGGCGAAACTGACGCTCGCCGCCGAAGGCGATCGCTTTCGCATTACAAATAACAGTCCGTTCCATATTACGGTCGCCAATATTTCGCTGGGTAAAACGAAATTGCTCCAGGAGTCCCCGATGGTTTCCCCGTTTGGGCAGCTGACGGTCGCCGCAAAAAATACGGTTAAGCGCGGACAGACCTTCCAGCTGATGTATGTGGACGATCTTGGCGCGTATAAAACCCGGACTTTCACCAGTCAGTGATCGGAAAGACTCACCATGAAAATGAAACAAAACAGACTCTGTCTGCTGGCAGTCTGCACGCTTCTGCTTTCGCATAAATCAGGGGCCGTCTCGTTTGATCCCTCCCTGCTTGCTGGCGCATCCGGTGAGTCCGATCTGTCTCGCTTTTCCGAAAACAACGCCATGCCTGCTGGCAGTCAGGAGATGGATATCTACGTAAACGGCAGTTGGAAGGGACGTTATACCGTCATCTACGGCGAGCAGCGTGACGACATCCGCCTTGCCTGGAAAGATGCCCGGTCGCTTGGCATCAACACCACGTCCGTGCCTGCGCCCGCCATTGTGCACGGGCAGGTGCAGCTGCGCGATCTGGTTCAGGGCGGTGAAGTCAAAACCGATACCAGCACCCTGAGTCTGGCGCTTACCGTTCCGCAGGCGGCCGTGCTGCGTACTGAAGAAGGTTACATTGCCCCCCAGTTTTGGGATGAGGGGATCCCGGCGCTGATGCTCTCGTGGAACACGACCTGGTATAACACCCGCGCAAAAGGCGCTGCGAAAGACACAAATGATGATTTTTATGCCGGGCTGGATTCCGGCGCCAACCTGTTCGGCTGGCAGTTTCGCGACAGCAGCGCCTGGCGGAAAACGGCCAGCGGAGAGAGTAGCTGGCAGAATAATACCCGCTATCTGCGCCGTCCCCTGGCCTCGCTGAAATCCAACCTGACGCTGGGTGACTTTTATATTCCTGGCGATCTGTTTGATTCCCTGCGCGTGCGCGGCGTGTCGCTGGCGTCGGACATGAAGATGCGCCCAAATTCACAGCAGGGTTTTTCACCGGTGGTTCACGGCGTGGCACGGACGAACGCCCTGGTGAAAGTTATCCAGAATGGCAACGTGATCTATCAGGAGAACGTACCGCCGGGCCAGTTTACCCTCGACAGCATTCAGCCTACCGGCTCCGCGGGCGATTTGCTGGTGGTGGTGCGTGAAGCGGACGGTTCACAGCAGTCCTTCACGGTGCCGTTTTCCGCCGTGCCCGGGATGCTAAAAGAAGGGGTGAGTCAGTACAGCGTGGTGGCAGGTAAAGTGCACCAGAACACGCTCGATGCCGAACCCGCATTCATGCAGGCCACGCTGCGCTACGGGTTTAATAACCTCATCACCGGGTATACCGGGACGATTATTAGCGATAACTACCAGGCCGGGCTTGTCGGTACCGGGTGGAACCTTCCGTTTGGCGCGGTCTCGTTTGATGTCACCCACGCCAAAACCACCCTACAGGATCGCACCAGCAGCGGTCAGAGTTATCGCGTGTCGTACAGCAAATTTATCGATACCACCGCCACCAACTTCACCCTGGCGGCCTATCGCTATTCCACTAAAGGCTATTACAGCTTCAGCGACGCGCTCTATTCGCGCGAAGGGTATCAGCGCCTGAGAGCGCAGTACGACGACTATGAAGATCGGTTTGGCGTTGCGCCCGACATGTCGCTAAGCACCTGGGATGCCCTGCGCGCGGCGCAGCCCAAGAATACCTTTACGCTTAACCTTAATCAGCGCCTGCTCAATAACTGGGGCACGGTATTTGTCTCCGGCACACAGCGCGATTACTGGAACTCACAGCAAACCACGCGCGAATACCAGATGGGCTATTCCAACGCCATCGGCCGCGCCAGCTATACCCTGTCGGCCAGCCGGGTACGGAACAGGGACAGTGAAGAAGAGACGCGCCTTTACCTCTCCCTCAGCCTGCCGTTCTCGCTGTTTGATAATAATGCCTGGATCACCTCCAGCCTGACGGCCAGCGATTCGCATTACGAGCAGAGCAATATCAGCATGAGCGGGAACGCGCTGGCGTCGAACCGACTGAGCTACACCCTCTCCGGCAGTAATGCGCGGGGGGGTAAAAATGCGGCAAGCGTTAACGCCGCGTACCGTTCGAACTTCGCGACACTCGGTGGCTCTTACAGCGAATCCTCCGACTACCGCCAGACCGGGCTCAGCGGACGGGGAAGCCTGGTGGCCTACCCGTGGCACGTTCTCGCCTCAAACGAAACCGGCACAACCATGACTATCGTCGATGCGCCAAAAGCGGAGGGACTGATGGTGAACGGCGATGAAAGCATTATGACGAACCGCGATGGCGTGGCGCTGGTGCCTTACGCCACCCCGTATCGCAAAAACGCCATTACGTTATCGCAAACGGAAAACAGCGCTGGCGCGGAGGTGATCGGCAACATGGCTAACGTGGCCCCTTACGACGGGGCGGTGAGCTACATCCGCTTCGAAACCGACAAACGCCAGTCATGGGTACTTCATGCGACGCGTGCCGACGGCAAACCGCTGCCCTTTGGTACCGAAGTGCTTGATGAACACGGTGAATCTGTCGGGTATGTCGGCCAGGCCAGCGTACTGTATATCCGCGCTGAACAGCCGCCACGCGCGCTCAACGTGCATCTCCGCGGCGGGAAGTGCGAAATCTCCGCCCCAGCCTGGGGGCTGAACAGCCCCTCATCGGTTTGCCATTAATTACGGATTATCAAAATGTTACGATCATTCATATTCCTGCTCCTCTCCAGTATTAGTGGGATGAGCTATGCCACCTGCTCCGGCAGCAGCATCGTTTATGGCACACCGATTACCATTGATTTATCGGATAAGCTGAGCCCGGCCACGCCCACATGGACCGGCAGCTTCAGCACCCAGTACAGCGGCTCATTCAACTGTACGACAGGTAACAGTGAATTTTCTTACACGCCGATCCTCTCGACCGACAGCAAATACGCGACCATCCTCGGGTTCAGCAATAACAAGTATATGGTGCGGGCGGAGATCACCAATCCCCCGGCCAATAAAACCCTGACTGCCAGCGGTAGCCATACGGCGTCTGAGCTGAACACACCGTTTACGGTTCGCTTCACCCTCGTTAACCAGAGCGGCACTACCCTGACGGGGGATACGGCGAACATGAGCGACGTTCTGTTCGTCAGCGACATGAGTGGGCTATCCTTCTGGGAAATCATCACCTGGCCAATCAATCAGGTCATCAAGATAGCGCAGTGGTTATTCAGCGGGTTCAAGTGGCCTTACGACAACCGCGATATGTTTGGTCAGCCGATGATCATCAAATACGCGCCAAAACTGACTACCTGTTCCTTTGATAATGCGGGGCTGACCGTAGCGCTGCCGACGCTCGGCATTCCCCAGCTCAGTGCATCCTCACAGCCGGGGCTGACGCCTTTTTCACTGAACATGAGCTGTCAGAACGTCGGGGTTAACGGCAATTCCGATCGGGCAATTGAGATGTTTCTGTCCAGCACGCAGCTGCTCTCAACCGACAGCTCGGTGCTGATCGACAGCAGCAGTAGCGCGGCGCAGGGCGTGGGGCTACGCCTGATAAAACGTGACGCCCCGCAAACGCCGGTGACCTTCTCTACCTCAACCACCAGCCGTGGCAACGCCACGATGATTTTCAGCGTGGCGGCTGGCGCGGCGCTGGACGAACATTTCACCCTTCCGATGGCGGCGTACTATTACGTGTGGGCGCCCGCCCAGGTGAGCCAGGGTAAGATCAATACATCGGCTACGCTGAATATTATCTATCCCTGATGTGAGCTATTTCTCCATCTTTCCAACCGCTTGCACATACTTAATCAGTTCGCTGTGGTTGGAAAGATTCAGCTTTTTCATCGCATTGTGCTTCTGCGTCGCAATGGTACTGACCGAACGGTTTCGATGACGGGCAATCTCCGTCGTTGAAAATCCTTCCACGATAAGATGGAGCACCTCCCACTCTCTGGCCGAGAGGATGGAGCGCGCCCGGGAACCGGACCGCATTACCCGCCTGAGCCACGAAGAGATCGACGGTGTTTGCCCGTCTGCCATGAGCAACGCGGGTAATTCCTTTTTCAGTTCAGTCAATTCATCCTGCTGACTGATGGTTAATTCAAATTTCATCTCCAGAACTTTTTTTAACAGCCCGTAAGGCAGCTCGGGCACCAACAGAACACGCCTGACGTGATGGGTTTTACATAAAGATGTAAAACGGCTGCTGACCTCCGCACTCCACTCTTTATGATTAAGCAGATAATTAAATTCAGTGAAGAAAACATCCACGTTATTATCCGCGACCGCCGCCAGCGCCTGTTCAGTGGAATCGACCTGAGTAATGTTCAGTACGTAATCGGGTAAAAGATCATGGAGCGCCCGGAATATTATCTCTTTAAATATATTTATTTTGTAAAACACCATTACCTTTACGATACGTTCAGTATTATTCATGTCTTTTCTAAATTCTCGTGACCGGAGGAAAATGATAATAGTTTATGTACTCATCACTCACAACCTCTTCACGCCAGGATTTTATCCTTCTCAGGCTTAAAAATCTGAACAAGGACATTAAATTTATAGAAAAAATTCTATTTTATCCTGCACGCCGTTTCCTCTTGCAGATAAAGCTTTGTCGATAACCCTGCCGCGATCACAATTTTTCTTTCAGGAATAGCAGTAAGCCACTGAAAAAACGGTGGATAAACCCCATCAATCAACCTTCTGATGCTTATTAATCGCCCATTCACAGAATAAAAATCTGGCATGAATATTATTAGAAGATTAAAACAATTGCATATACCATTAAAATCATTTTTCAATTTTATCTTCCTCTAATAATTGGCATCAGCTTTACTCGACGGTTTGTATTGGCTTACATTGATGCCATCGCATCGCGTTATTTAAAAAGTGCTCGCCATTCTTTTAATAAGAGAGTGCGAACCGCCATTTTCTCTTATATGGACTGTTTACTCAGCGAAAGGAGAATGCCAATGCAAAATAAAAAAACAATTCACGTTGCCGTTGTTGACAGCTGCGAATTCACGATGATTGGCCTGCAATCGCTCGGAAAGCGTGAGCCTGATGAAAAACACGACGTTATTTTCCATGGGTTTACCCATATCGAAGAACTTGCTATGAGTGAACAACTCTTTGATATCATCATTTATGATCCGTTGAATACGCGTCATTTCCGGGTGACGACGAATGACGACATTCTCTGTATTAAACAGAAACAAGTGACGGCGAAGATCTATATCTATTCGTTATCCGCTGGCTATTTGAAATTCAAACATGTTGATGGGGTAATCAGCAAAAGAGTCTCCCTGGGGGATATCAAAGCGCTGTGGCAAATACTGATGAGCCAGACGCCGCAAGAGTCTGGTCGTTACAACGTAGGCATGACTACCCGCTTACGCACCCCGGCGAGGCTGTCCAGCGAGGAGGCCAGCGTATTGCGCGGCTATTCCTGTAATCTCAAAACCAAGCAAATCGCCCGTCAGCTGGGGTGTAACGTCAGGCTGGTTTACTTTTATAAAAACAACGCCATGAACAAGCTTAAGGCCGTGCGTGGCCCCTCGTTTTACCAGAGCATTCGCTGGATCCTGAATTAAGAATTTGACCGTGTGTCGTTTGCCTTTTGTTCCCGTGTCCGCGGGAACCTTTTTTTCATTTCCTGAAGGCTGTTCCATGTATACCGTTCTTCCCTCTCCCCTGTTGCAACGTATCTCAGGGCTGCGATTCCAGCCGCTTGTCGATCTTCATTCGGGCCAGGTGTTCGCGCATGAAGTTCTCGTGGAGATCCATAACGTCAATCTGGAGATATTGTTTGCTTCTCTGCCTTCGCGCAGCGCGCTGCAAATCTTCTTCTGGCAGGCCAACACCCTGTTACAGATACCCGCCCGGGACGCTTACTGGCTAAACCTTCCGGCAGAACACCTTCTCGACGAACGCGCTATCCGGTTGTTGCTGGCGTTACGCCATCAGCAGCGGTTAACGATTGAAATTCAGGATCCTCACACCATCACACGGCTGAGTAAGGCTGAGCAATATCGTCTTCATGCCACGCTTGTTCGGTTAAAAGAGGCGGGATGGCAAATCTGGCTGGACGATTTAACCCGGGAGTTGGCTGAGGCGTTCGCGCGGCTTGCGCTGCCGCTGGATGGGGTAAAAATTGACCGCTCAGCGCTGCGCGAGCGCGCGCCGCTTGCCCCGTTTGTGCAGGAGGTCAGGGCAGGTATCGCGCAATCAATTCTTATCGAAGGCATCGAGAATTCGCGGGATCTGGCGCGCGCCCGCACGTCTGGCGCACAGTCTGGCCAGGGTTTTCTGTGGCCCGAAAGCCGCACCGATGCCCGCGTAACGCTGTGAGGGCCAGCTTACCGTGGCCTACCAGCCCGGCACCGCACCGCCGTTAAAAAGGGTCTCTGCCGCTTTCGCCACTTCCGGCGACTGATAGGACTGGATAAATTCCTTCACGTTTTCGGCGTCTTTGTTGTCTTCACGCGTGACCACTATATTCACGTAAGGCGAGTTTTTGTCCTCAATAAAGACGCTGTCATGTACCGGAGACAGCCCCGTTTGCTGAAGATAGGTGGTACTGATGATGGCCACATCCACTTTCGGATCGTCCAGCACGCGCGGCAGCTGCGCTCCTTCCAGCTCCATAATCTGTAAGTTTTTGGGATTCGCGGTAATATCCAGCGCCGTCGGCAGCAGGCCAACATCTGGTTTAAGGGTAATCAGCTTCTCTTTTTGCAGCAGCAACAGCGCGCGGCCGAGGTTGGTGGGATCGTTTGGAATCGCAATGGTTGCGCCATCCTTCAGCTCAGACACCGATTTAATCTTTCGGGAGTAACCCGCCATCGGGAAGACGAAGGTATTGGCCACGGCGACCAGCGTGTAATTGTGCGCCTTGTTATCTTGTGCAAGGAACGGGCGATGCTGGAAGACGTTGGCGTCCAGTTCGCCCTGGTTGGTGGCATCGTTGGGTAGCAGCGAGCCGCTAAAGCCCACCAGCTCAACATCCAGACCGTATTTCTCTTTTGCCACCTTTTTGGCGACTTCCGCCACGTCCTGCTCAGCGCCATTGATCACGCCGACTTTAATGTGTCTGGCATCATTGCCGCCCTGATCACAGCCCGCGAGCAGCAGGCCAGTCAGGAGAAGCGCACCCAATCGAAGTTTCACGAGACAGTTCCTTTTGATAGACGTTTTGAAGACTATATCGACAACGAGACGGCAGGCTAAAAAACGAAAAGGAATCAGTAAGACGGTTAAGTTATATGCGGCCTGTTGCCGGGTGGCGCTGCGCTTACCCGGCCTACGTAACGGGCGAAGTGTAGGCCCGGTAAGCGTAGCGCCACCGGGCGATGGGCATCAGGCTACGGTAGTCCAGGCGCAAGCAGAACCGCTAACCTCACGCCTGCCGACGCAGCGGCGCTTCGCGCAAAAACCACGACAGCACAAACGCCAGCACCATAATCCCCGCCGCCAGCATAAACACCGCATGGATAGCCGAGCCGAACGCATCCAGATAGTCCAGACGCAGGGCATCAGGCAGATGGTGAATGGCAACGGGATTTAGTTCGCGCGGCAGTTCCGCCCCTTCCGGCAGCCTGTCGATCAGCCCTGATTGCAGAATATGGGTGAACACCGCGCCAAACAGCGCAACGCCAATCGCCCCGCCAATGGAACGGAACAGCGTCACCCCAGAGGTCGCTACGCCGTATTGATCGGCTGACACGCTGTTCTGCACCGCCAGCACCAGCACCTGCATCACCAGTCCCAGCCCCATGCCCAGCACGCCGGTAAACAGGTACAGCTGCCAGGTTGGGGAGGTGATTGAAATGCGCGTCAGTAACGCCATCCCCACCACGCCGAGCAGCGTGCCGAGGATCGGGAACAGACGGTATTTCCCGGTGCGGCTGATGATGCGCCCGCTGATGATGGAGGTGAGCAACAGCCCGCCCATCAGGGGGATCAGCTGCAAGCCGGCCTGCGTTGGCGTGGCGTCTTTCACCACCTGTAAATAGAGCGGCAGGAACGTTACCGAGCCAAACAGGGACATGCCGATGATAAAGCCAATCAGGCTACAGAGCAGGAAGCTGCGGTCGCGGAAGAGCGACAGCGGGATAATCGGCTCCCACGCCAGCCGCTCTTCGTAAATAAACCCGGCGATCCCCGTCAGGCCGAAGGCCAGAATGCACCACAGCTGCGGGTCGTTCCATTGGCGGATCGTACCGCCCTCGGTGGTAAACAGAATGATGCACAGCAGCGCCATGCTGAGGTAAATCGCTCCCAGGTAATCAATCTCATGCTTGCTGCGCCGCGCGCTACCGTGGAAAACCGCCCCAATCACCAGCAGCGCAAACAGCCCCAGCGGCAGGTTGATGTAGAAAATCCAGCGCCAGGATGCATGCTGAACGATAAACCCGCCGATCAGCGGGCCTATCACCGTCGCCAGGCCAAACACGCCGCCAAACAGCCCCTGATAGCGACCCCGATCGGCAGGCGGGATCACGTCCGCCACGGCGGCCATGCTGATCACCATCAGGCCGCCGCCCCCCAGCCCTTGCAGGGCGCGCATCAGCACCAGCTGGGTCATGTTCTGCGCCAGGCCACACAGCGCAGAGCCCACCAGGAAAAGCACTATTGCGATTTGCAGGACGATTTTACGGCCAAACAGATCGCCGAATTTGCCATACAGCGGCACCACGATGGTCGAACTGAGGATATAGGCTGTCACCACCCAGGAGAGCTTATCCAGCCCGCCCAGCTCGCCGACGATGGTCGGCAGCGCGGTGGAGACAATGGTCTGATCCAGCGCCGAGAGCAGCATCACCAGCAGGAGTGCGCTGAACAGCAGCTTAATCGACGGCGCCTTTTTCGCAGGTTGAGTCATTACGTCAGACTCCATAAGAGATCGCTTGAAATTAATTAATCGAATAATTAATATTCAGGTAAGTTATGGATAAGATCAAGAGACAGCGTGACCGTGCCAGCACTAAAAGACAATTCTGAACCCCGCCGTCCCGGACGTCCGCGCGGCGGCAAGCGCGTTACCGCCAGCCGCGAACAGCTGCTGGACATCGCCCTGAACCTCTTCTCCCGCCAGGGGATCGCCAATACGTCGTTGAACGCTATTGCCCGCGAAGCCGGCGTGACGCCCGCCATGCTGCACTACTACTTCAACTCCAGAGAACAGTTACTGGATGCGATGATTGAGGAGCGCTTCCTGCCGTTACGCGAGCGGATCGGGGCGATTTTCGCCGACAACCGGGATTCGCCGGTGGATGCCCTGACGGAAATGGTCAGGGTGCTGGCCGAACTGGCGGAAAAGTATCGCTGGTTTGCCCCGCTGTGGATGCAGGAGGTGATCGGCGAGATGCCGGTACTGCGTACGCATTTGCAGGAGCGCTTTGGCGATGAGAAATATCACACCACGCTGGCAACCATCAAAGGCTGGCAGCAGGAAGGAAAGCTGAATCCGGCGCTGGCCCCCGAACTGCTGTTCACGACGCTGCTGAGCCTGGTGCTGGTGCCTTTCTCTCGCATGCGCAATGACGAGAGGCTTAATGCCCTCTCGCCGGAGATCGTTGTGCGCCACGTGTTAGCCGTGATCGGCAACGGGATCGGCGGTTAAAGATCCCTGGTCAGATAGTGTCTCTGCATTCCCTGATAAGGGTAATCCTGCAAGGACATCTGCACCTGATAACCCTGTTTTTCATAGAACGGACGCGCCTGGAAGCTGACCGTATCCACCAGCGCGTGACGACACCCTTTACGACGGGCCTCCTCTTCAGCCTTTTTGATCAGCTGGCTGCCGACGCCCGTTCCCCGCACCCTGTCGCTGACCCACAGAAAGTCGATATTCAGCCAGTCGCCTTTACGTACGCCGATTAACCCGCCCAGCATGACGCCGTTGTCGTCCCGCACATATACGCCAATATCGCCACTAAACGTCGCCAGATCTAAATACTGCGCGTTATAGGCTCTTAGCCCCGTTAATAATTCTTCTTTTTCTTCAGCCGTGACTTTATCTGTAATGCTCAGGTGCATAAATCTCTCCTTATTTTCAGCGCAATCTGAATATCTCACAGCTTAACCTTCATAAAAACTCCTTATTTCCTCCATTGTTTAAACAAGGAAATATTCATTCAATATGTAAATAAAAAAAACCTTTCCAATAGGCTCCGAAAACGTATAATGAGAATGATCATTCTCACTTTTTACGGTAGCCGACGATGAGCACAAAGCTGGAAGAACGACAAAAACTACGGCAGGACGAAATCATCACCGCCGCGCGTCGCTGCTTTCGCGCCAGTGGATTTCACGCTGCCAGCATGTCGCAGATCGCCAGCGAAGCCAGGCTCAGCGTCGGACAAATCTATCGCTATTTCAGTAACAAAGACGCGATCATTGAAGAGATGATCCGCCGCATTATCGACTCACGTATTGAGGAGATGCAGGGCAAAACCCTGGTTGAAGGGATGCCGCAGGCGCTTGCCTGGCGCCAGACGCTGAACGAAGATGATGACGCGCTAATGCTCGAAATGTCCGCAGAGGCCACACGCAATCCGCTGGTGGCAAACATGCTGATCGAAGCCGAAGCCCGCATGTTCGCCAACGCCTGTGAGCACCTGAAAAAGCAGTTCCCCCACCTGAGCGATGAGCATATTCGCTGCTGCGTGGAGATTACCGCCGTGATGATCGAAGGCACGATTTACCGTCGACTCACGCCTTTAAAAGTACCGTCAGAACAATTAGAGCCCATATACCAGAATATTTTAAATATGCTTTTCTCTGCGAAGTAATCGCATGTGAATAATTAGCGGAAATAAGTAATTTCCCTTTTTTCATTTCTGGCTCTGCCAGAGATGCGGGATCGCTGTGCTTTTAATTAGCCCTCCTCCCTGTTAAGCGATTAACAGGGCAGGCTTCGTTCACCCTGGAAAAAGATTATGAAAACCATAACAACCTCCATCGCAGCATTACTCCTCCTGACAGGGTGCGATAATGCGCAAACATCTGCTCCCCAGCGTCCTCTTCCGGAAGTGGGGATTGTCACACTCATGAGCCAGCCGGTGTCCGTGGTCAGCGAGCTGACCGGCCGCACCGCCGCCGCGATGAGCGCCGAAGTGCGCCCTCAGGTGGGCGGCATTATTCAGAAACGGCTCTTCACCGAAGGCGATACGGTCAAGGCCGGGCAGGTGCTGTATCAGATCGATCCTTCCAGCTACCGCGCCGCTTATGATGAAGCTGCCGCCGCACTGAAACAGGCGCAGGCGCTGGTGCAGGCCGACTGCCAGAAAGCCCGGCGCTATGCGCAGCTGGTTAAGGATGACGGCGTATCACGTCAGGATGCGGAAGACGCGAAGTCCACCTGCGCGCAGGACAAGGCCAGCGTCGAGTCAAAGAAAGCCGCGCTGGAAAGTGCCCGCATTAACCTCAACTGGACCACCGTCACCGCGCCGATTGCCGGACGTATCGGCATCTCCTCTGTGACCCCCGGCGCGCTGGTGACCGCCCAGCAGGATACCGCGCTGGCCACTATTCGCGGGCTGGACAGTATGTACGTCGATTTAACCCGTTCCAGCGCCGATCTGCTGCGATTACGCAGGCAAACCCTCGCCAGCAACAGCGATACGCTGAACGTGTCGTTGATCCTCGAAGACGGCAGCAGCTACAGCGTAAAAGGCCATCTGGCGTTAACCGAAGTGGCGGTGGATGAGTCTACCGGCTCAGTCACCCTGCGCGCCGTCTTCCCGAACCCGCAGCATCAGCTTCTGCCGGGCATGTTCGTCCGCGCCCGAGTGGATGAAGGCATCATGAATGACGCGATCCTCGCGCCGCAGCAGGGCATCACCCGCGACGCCAAAGGTACCGCCACCGCGCTGGTGGTGAACGCCAGCAACAAGGTCGAGCAGCGTCAGCTGGAAACGGGCGACACCTACGGCGATAAATGGCTGGTGCTGAATGGCCTGAAGGCGGGCGATAAGCTGATTGTGGAAGGCACCGACAAAGTTACCGCCGGGCAGGAAGTGAAAGCTGAAGAGATGAAAACCAACGGAGGAAACGCCTGATGTTTTCCCGTTTCTTCGTGCGTCGCCCGGTCTTTGCCTGGGTTATCGCCATTCTCATCATGCTCGCCGGGATACTGGCGATCCGCACGCTGCCCGTTGCGCAGTACCCGGACGTTGCCCCGCCGTCGATCAAAATCTCCGCCACCTACACTGGCGCCTCCGCACAAACGCTGGAGAACAGCGTGACGCAGGTGATCGAGCAGCAGCTCACCGGGCTGGATAACCTGCTCTACTTCACCTCCACCAGCAGCTCGGACGGGTCGGTGAGCATTAACGTCACGTTTGAACAGGGAACCGATCCGGACACCGCTCAGGTACAGGTGCAGAACAAAGTCCAGCAGGCGGAATCGCGCCTGCCGACCGAGGTGCAGCAGTCCGGGATCACCGTCGAAAAATCCCAGAGCAACTTCCTGCTGATCATGGGCGTATATGATAAAACCGACACCGCCAGCAGCTCGGATATCGCCGACTGGCTGGTGAGTAATATGCAGGATCCGCTGGCGCGCGTGGATGGCGTCGGCAGCCTGCAGGTGTTCGGTGCAGAATACGCGATGCGCATCTGGCTCGACCCGGCTAAGCTGGCGTCGTACTCGCTGATGCCCTCCGACGTGCAGAGCGCGATTGAAGCGCAGAACGTCCAGGTCTCCGCCGGTAAAATCGGCGCGCTGCCCTCGTCGAACGCCCAACAGCTGACCGCCACCGTTCGCGCTCAGTCGCGTCTGCAAACGGTCGATGAGTTCAAAAAAATCATCGTCAAGAGCCAGTCCAACGGTGCGGTGGTGCGCATCAGCGACGTCGCGCGCGTGGAGATGGGCAGCGAAGATTACACCGCCACCGCGAAGCTGAACGGCCACCCGGCGGCGGGTATGGCGGTGATGCTCTCGCCGGGCGCCAACGCGCTTAACACCGCCACGGCGGTAAAAGACAAGATCGCCGAGTTCAAAAAGTCGATGCCGGAAGGCTACGACGTGGCCTACCCGAAAGACAGCACCGAGTTCATCAAGATCTCCGTTGAGGACGTGATTCAGACCCTGTTCGAAGCCATTATCCTCGTGGTGGTGGTGATGTACCTGTTTCTGCAAAACATCCGCGCGACGCTGATCCCGGCGCTGGCGGTGCCGGTGGTGCTGCTGGGCACCTTCGGCGTACTGGCGCTGTTCGGTTACTCCATCAACACCCTGACGCTGTTTGCCATGGTGCTGGCGATAGGACTGTTGGTGGATGACGCCATCGTGGTGGTGGAAAACGTCGAGCGTATTATGCGAGACGAAGGGCTGCCCGCCCGGGAAGCGACCGAAAAATCGATGGGCGAAATTTCCGGCGCGCTGATCGCCATTGCGCTGGTGCTCTCTGCGGTATTCCTGCCGATGGCCTTCTTCGGCGGCTCTACCGGGGTCATTTACCGTCAGTTCTCGGTCACCATTATTTCGGCGATGTTCCTCTCCGTGGTGGTGGCGCTGACCCTGACGCCCGCACTGTGCGGCTCGATCCTGAATCACACCGCTCCGCACAAAAAGGGCTTCTTCGGCGCGTTTAACCGCTTCTACAGTAAGACCGAGCATGGCTATCAGAATAAGGTTCTGCGCGCCCTGCGCCGTTCCGGCTGCATGCTGGTGATCTTCGCCCTGCTCTGCGGCGCGATGGGGTTCGCCATGCTGAAACTGCCGGGTAGCTTCCTGCCAACCGAAGACCAGGGTGAAATCATGGTGCAGTACACCCTCCCTGCCGGCGCAACCGCGGTGCGTACCGCAGAGGTAAGCCGCCAGGTACGCGAGTGGTTCCTCACCAAAGAGAAAGCCAATACCGACGTGATCTTTACCGTTGAAGGCTTCAGCTTCAGCGGCAGCGGCCAGAACGCCGGGATGGCGTTCGTCTCCCTGAAAAACTGGTCAGAGCGTAAAGGCGAGGAAAACACCGCGCAGGCCATTGCCCTGCGCGCCACGCAGGAGCTGAGCGCCATCCGCGATGCCACCATCTTTGCGATGACACCGCCGGCAGTGGACGGTCTGGGCCAGAGCAACGGCTTTACCTTTGAGCTGATGGCGAGCGGCGGCACCGACCGCGACGCGCTGCTGAAACTGCGTAACCAGCTGATTGGCGAAGCGAATCAGGACAGCTCGCTGCACGCCGTGCGCGCCAACGATCTGCCGCAGATGCCGCAGCTTCAGGTGGATATCGATAACAACAAAGCCGTGTCGCTGGGGCTCTCCCTGAGCGACGTCACCGACACCCTGTCCAGCGCCTGGGGCGGCACCTACGTGAACGACTTCATTGACCGTGGCCGCGTGAAAAAGGTCTACATCCAGGGCGACAGCGACTATCGCGCGGTACCGTCGGATCTCAACAAATGGTATGTGCGCGGCAGCGACAGCACTATGACCCCATTCTCCGCCTTCGCCACCACCCGCTGGGAGTATGGCCCGGAAAGCCTGGTGCGCTACAACGGCTCGGCGGCGTATGAAATTCAGGGCGAGAACGCCAGCGGCGCCAGCTCCGGTACGGCGATGAGCAAAATGGAGCAGCTGGCGAATAACCTGCCGTCCGGCAGCACCTGGGCGTGGAGCGGTTTGTCGTTGCAGGAAAAACTGGCGAGCGGTCAGGCGATGAGCCTTTATGCCCTCTCCATCCTCGTGGTGTTCCTGTGCCTGGCGGCACTGTATGAGAGCTGGTCGGTGCCCATTTCGGTGATCCTCGTGATCCCGCTTGGGGTGCTGGGCGCGGCCATTGCCGCCTCCCTGCGCGGCCTGAGCAACGATGTCTATTTCCAGGTGGCGCTGCTGACCACCATCGGTCTGTCGTCGAAGAACGCCATTCTGATTGTCGAGTTTGCCGAAGCCAAAGTGGCCGAAGGCTACTCACTGACGCGCGCCGCCCTGCGGGCCGCCCAGACGCGTCTGCGTCCGATCATCATGACCTCGCTGGCGTTTATCGCAGGCGTGACGCCGCTGGCGATTGCCACCGGCGCGGGGGCCAACAGCCGCGTGGCGATCGGCACCGGCATTATCGGCGGGACGCTGGCCGCGACGCTGCTGGCTATCTTCTTTGTTCCTTTATTCTTTGTACTGGTGAAACGTCTGTTCTCCGGTAAGCACGCAAACCGGAGGTCATAATGTTTCGTGTAACTGTTTTAGCGTTAGCACTGCTGAGCGCAGGCTGTGTGTCATTAGATCCCACGTATCAGCGCCCGGACGCGCCCGTTCCGGCCACACTGCCCGGCGCGCACGGCGAAGCCAGCGCCGTGGTGAACCAGTGGCAGCAGGTGATGAATGATGCGCGGCTGAAAAGCGTGGTGACGATGGCGCTCAACAGCAACCGCGACGTGCAAAAAGCGATTGCGGATATCGACGCCGCCCGTGCCCAGTATGGCGAAACGCGCTCGTCCCTGTTCCCGACGGTGGACGCGGAACTGAGCCACACCCGCAGCCGCACGCTGGCGAGCGGCGTCGCGACGAGCGACGAAGCCAACGGCACGGTCTCCAGCTTCGAACTGGATCTGTTTGGCCGCAACCAGAGCCTGTCGCGCGCCGCGCGTGAAACCTGGCTTGCCAGCGAGTTCACCGCGCAGAACACGCGCCTGACAATGGTCAGCGAGCTGACCACGGCCTGGGTGACGCTGGCGGCGGATAACAGCAATCTGGCGCTGGCGAAATCCACCCTGGAGAGCGCCGCGAACTCGCTCAAAATCGTCAAACGTCAGCAGGAAGTAGGTGTGGCAGCGGCCACGGACGTCAGTGAAGCGATGGCGGTTTACCAGCAGGCGCGCGCCAGCGTGGCGAGCTACCAGACGCTGGTGATGCAGGACAAAAACGCCCTTAACCTGCTGGCGGGCGATACGGTGCCCGAGAACCTGCTGCCCGGCACGCTGGAGAGCCTGAGCGATAACGCCATCACGCTGATCCCGGCGGGCGTCAGCTCCAGCGCGCTGCTGCGTCGCCCGGACATTCAGGAGGCGGAACATAACCTGCTGAGCGCTAACGCCAACATCGGCGCGGCACGCGCCAACTTCTTCCCGACCATTTCACTGACCGCCAGCGCGGGCGTCGGCAGCGATTCGCTGTCATCCCTGTTCAGCCACGGCATGAAGGTCTGGTCGTTCGCGCCGTCCATCACCCTGCCGCTGTTTAGCGGGGGCAACAATATGGCGCAGCTGCGCTATGCGGAAGCGGAGAAAAAAGGGTTAATTGCGACCTATGAGAAAACCATCCAGAGCGCGTTCAAGGACGTGGCCGACGCGCTGGCGCGGCGCGAAACGTTGAGCGAACAGCTTGATGCCCAGCGTGAATACGTGGCGGCGGAGCAAAAAACGCTGGATGTGGCGACGCGCAGTTACAAGGCTGGCGCGGGCGATTATCTGACGGTGCTCACCGCGCAGCGATCGCTGTGGTCAGCACAGGAATCACTGATTGCCTTGCAGCAAACCGACCTGGAAAACCGCATCACGCTGTGGCAATCGCTGGGTGGAGGGGTTCAGTAACCTCATCGGTGGGCGATTCTCATGCGCAGAAAAGAGAAAATCATACTTTCGGCTGGAATCGCCTGCCTGAATGTAACGATACATTTCAGGGAAAGCCTGTGACTTTACCGGAGGTCTCAATGAAATCTGCACACCTGGTTTGCCTGCTCGTTTGCCTGATTTTCGCTGCGTTTGTTCACGCGCTGGAGAAGAGCGCTCCGGAGAAAGAGGCCCAGATAAAACAGCAGGTCCTGAAAGATGTGAAGAAAACCTGTACCCCGCAGAAAAAGCAGAGCGATAAGGCCTGGCAGGCGATGATTTTGTCGTCTGAGGCCAATCAGCTGCTGATCAAAAATGCCATCACCGCCGTGAAGCGTGACAACCTGGACGCCTACTGGGATGCAGTAAGTCAGGTGGATTGTATGGAAGATTACTGAGGGTTGAGCGCCGGGTGGCGGCTGCGCCTTACCCGGCCTACATCACATGTTTAACGCTTCCGCACATCCGGAATAATCAAATCCCCACGCAGAACGTAGGACCCGAGCATCTGCGTTTTCGCCGTCAGCCAGCTCACGATGCGCGCCGCCATGGCGTCCATGGAATACTCAATGGCCGGGATCACCGGAATACCCGGAAGATGCAGCGAACCGCCGAGGCTGAAGACCATGATGTCTTCCGGTACCGATTTATTAAACGCCTGTAACTGCGGGATCACCCGCTGGGCTTCCTGCTCGTCTGCCACCAGCAGCGCGTTGAAGTTCAGCGTGGACGCGTTGTTGAGTAATTCCTGAAGCGCAACGGACGATGAAGTCGCGTCCATAAACACGAGGTTGCGATTAAAGGGCAGGAAGTTTTTCTCCAGCGCATGTTTGTAACCCAGCAGCACCTGATCGGCAAAGCCGCTGCCGTGCGGGTGGATCAGTGCTATCTGGCGACGCCCCTGGCTGGTGAGATAGTTGCAGGCCGTTTCAGCCGCGAACGCGTGATCGAACTGAATGCTGTTGGCGTTATCGGCTTCCATACAGTCGACCAGAATGACGTTGTCCATGTCCACGTCTAGCGGGAAACGCGCGCCAATCACCAGAATGTCATCACATAAGCCGCAGGAGAGTTCTTCAAGGGCGTTCATCACTTCTGTTTTCGTGTGTGCGAAACGCAGCAGCAGATGTTTTTGATGCTGGCTGAGGTGTTTTTCCAGCGCGTACAGGTAACCGGTGGTCTGGTTAATGTTCTCCTGCGCGCAAATCACCCCAATGCAGCCCGTCGACTGGCTGAGCAGCGACTGGGCGATCACGTTCGGACGATAGTTCAGCTCATCCACCGCTCTCAGAACAGCCTGTCGGCTGGCTTCTTTAACGCCACGCGACCCGCTCAACACCCGTGATACCGTGGCTTTGGACACCCCGGCCAGACGCGATACATCGTTGATTGTAGACATCTCTCTCCCCTGTCAGACGCAACTGGCGTCTGTAATTTCCATCACCGCTACGGCTCACATTATAGCCAGAACGGAGTATATCCGTTTCCGTTTTCCATGGAAACCGATTTTCCGTTTCCACTCAATTTGATGTCAAAACAGCCAAATTATGTGACCCACATCCGGTTAATTAGCGTCATAAGTAGTGGATATTGATGGTTGTCACACTTCTGTCTTTTATGAATGGAAACCGGTTTCCGTATCATGTCCAATCATCATCGCAATAACTTTTTACATTTTGAGGATGGTCGTCGATGTTCAAGATTATGCTGTGCTGCTCTGCCGGGATGTCCACCAGCCTGCTGGTCAGCAAAATGATCGATGTAGCAAAAGAACGGGGCTTGCCCGTGAAGATAGATGCGTATGGCGTATCCGAATTTGATACGCAGTTTCCGCACTATCAGGTGGTGCTTCTCGGACCGCAAGTGAAATACATGTTAAAGACGCTCTCAGACAAGGCAGCGACGCAAGGCATACCGGTGCAGCCCATCGACATGATGGATTACGGCATGCAGCGTGGCGATAAAGTACTGGACTATGCTCTGTCGCTCATCGAAGCGGCACACTAAAAGGTGTTCACATGAGTTCGTTATATCAATCCATGGTCGCGGTGATTGAACAGTCAATTACGCCGCTGGCCGCGAAGCTCGGTCAGCAAAAGTATGTGATTGCCATCCGCGACGGCTTTACCGCCGCGCTGCCGTTTATGATCATCGGCTCGTTTATGCTGGTGTTTATCTTCCCGCCGTTTTCGGCGGATACCACCAACAGCTTCGCCCGCGGCTGGCTGGATTTCTCCGAGACCTACCGCGAACAGCTGATGCTGCCCTTTAACCTCAGCATGGGCGTGATGACCTTCTTCATCTCGGTGGGGATTGGGGCGAGCCTGGGGCGTCAGTTTAACCTCGATCCGGTGATGTCCGGTCTGCTGGCCTTTATGGCCTTCCTGCTGGTCGCCGCGCCGTATGCCGACGGTAAAATTTCGACGCAGTATCTGTCGGGTCAGGGCATCTTCACTGCGCTTATCACCGCGATCTACTCCACCCGTGTGTACGCGTGGCTGAAGCAGAACAACGTCACCATCCGCCTGCCGAAAGAGGTGCCGACCGGCGTGGCGCGTTCGTTTGAGATCCTGATCCCGGTGATGGTGGTGATTGGTACCCTACATCCGCTGAACCTGTTCATTGAAGCGCAGACCGGGATGATCATCCCGCAGGCGATTATGCACCTGCTGGAGCCGCTGGTGTCCGCGTCTGACTCGCTGCCCGCGATTCTGCTCTCCGTTCTGCTGTGCCAGATCTTCTGGTTTGCCGGTATCCACGGGTCGCTGATTGTCACCGGCATCATGAACCCGTTCTGGATGGCGAACCTCTCTGCAAACCAGGCGGCGCTGGCGGCGGGCGCGGCGCTGCCGCACGTTTATCTGCAAGGTTTCTGGGATCACTACCTGCTGATTGGCGGCGTAGGCTCGACCCTGCCGCTGGCGTTCCTGCTGCTGCGCAGCCGCGCCACTCACCTGCGCACCATCGGCAAAATGGGCGTTGTGCCAAGCTTCTTTAACATCAACGAACCGATTCTGTTCGGCGCGCCGATCATCATGAACCCGATGCTGTTTATCCCGTTCGTGTTTGTTCCGCTGGTCAATGCCTGCCTGGCGTACGGCGCAACCAAACTCGGCTGGCTGGCCCAGGTGGTTTCGTTAACCCCGTGGACCACGCCCGCGCCGATTGGCGCCTCGTGGGCGGCGAACTGGGCGCTGAGCCCGGTGGTGATGTGCCTGGTCTGCATGGTGATGTCGGCGCTGATGTACCTGCCATTCCTGCGCGCCTATGAGCGTACGCTCATCAAAAATGAAGAGCAGAAAGCCCAGGCAACCGTCGGCACCGCTGAAACAGTTAGCAATTAAGTCAAAGAGGAAGGGTCATGAAATACGCATTTCCCGATAACTTCTGGTGGGGCAGCGCAAGCTCCGCTCTCCAGACGGAAGGGACACGAGAGGGTGAAACCACGTGGGACTACTGGTTTTCCCGCGAGCCGAACCGTTTTCACAACGGCGTGGGACCGCAGCACACCTCCACGTTTTATCAGCACTGGAAAACGGACATTCAGCTGTTGAAGCAGCTGAACCACAACAGCTTTCGCACCTCGATTAGCTGGGCGCGCCTGATCCCCGACGGTATCGGTGAAGTGAACCCGGACGCGGTCGATTTTTATAATCAGGTCATTGATGAGCTGAATGAACAGGGCATCACGCCGTTTATCACCCTGTTCCATTTCGACATGCCAATGGCGATGCAGGAGATAGGCGGCTGGGAAAACCGTGACGTAGTGGACGCCTACGCCCGCTATGCGCAGATCTGCTTCGAGCTGTTTGGCGACCGCGTGCTGCACTGGTTTACCTTCAACGAGCCGATCGTGCCGGTGGAAGGCGGTTATCTGTACGATTTCCATTACCCGAACGTGGTGGATTTTCGTCGGGCGGCGACCGTGGCATATCACACGGTGCTGGCCCATGCAAAGGCCGTTCAGGCTTACCGCGCCGGGCATTACGCGGGGGAGATCGGCATCGTGCTGAACCTGACGCCGTCATACCCGCGTTCGCAGAACCCGGCGGACGTGAAGGCGGCGCATATCGCGGATCTGATGTTTAACCGCAGCTTCCTCGACCCGGTGCTGCGCGGGGAGTATCCGGCCGACCTGGTGGCATTGCTGAAATCTTACGATCAGCTACCCGCCTGCAAGCCGGAAGACGGTTTCCTGATTGCGGAAGGGAAAATCGACCTGCTCGGCGTTAACTACTATCAGCCGCGTCGCGTGAAGTGTCGCGACAGCGCGGTGAACCCGCAGGCGCCGTTTATGCCGGAGTGGTTCTTTGATAGCTACGAGATGCCGGGCCGTAAGATGAACCCGTACCGCGGCTGGGAAATCTACGAGCCGGGTATTTACGATATTCTGGTTAACCTGCGCGACAATTACGGTAACCCCCGCTGTTTTATTTCTGAAAACGGGATGGGTGTCGAAAACGAGCAGCGCTTTATTGAAAACGGCCAGATAAACGATCGGTACCGCATCGAATTTATTTCTGAGCATTTAGCGTGGCTGCATAAAGGTATTAGCGAAGGCTGCAATTGTCTGGGCTACCATATGTGGACGTTTATTGATAACTGGTCGTGGTGCAATGCCTACAAAAACCGCTACGGTTTTATTCAGCTCGATTTGGAGACGCAGCAGCGCACCATTAAAAAAAGCGGAGAGTGGTTTGCCGCTACCGCCTTAAATAATTGCTTTGATAAAGAGTAAAAATGATGATCGCATTAGAAGAAGCCGTAATGGAAATTATCGTCAACGCCGGTCAGTCCCGCAGCCTGTGCTTCGAAGCGCTGCATGCGGCGCGCCAGGGCAACCTTGACGAAGCCAAAAGCCTGCTGCGTGAAGCCGATGGCTACGCGCGCCAGGCACACAAGATGCAGACCAAACTGATCGAGCAGGACGCGGGCGAAGCCCGCCAGCCGATGACGTTAATTATGGTGCACGCGCAGGATCATTTAATGAATTCGCTATTAGCGCGTGAATTATCTGAAGAGATTATTCATTTATATCAGAGATAGTCTATGGCGAAATAATTTAATGTAATACCTCTGTTCCTAAAACTAGAAATCCACTTGTTCTGATGATAGCGACATATTCTGTCAGATCGGAGCGGGATGGTTATTGTCTGAATAAAATTAAACTATATTGAGATAACCATGAATACGATTAAAAAACTTCCATTAACCATGGCGGTTATCGCCGCGCTTTGTCCAATTTCCGTGCTCGCGCAAGAATTTACGCAGGAGCAAATTGACGCCATTGTGGCGAAAGCGGTGGATAAAGCCCTGGCCGAGCGTCAGGCGAAAATGGATGCGGCGGTCGCGAAAAAAGCGGACGTCATCACCGAGCCGCAGAGCGCAGCGCAATCCCCGGACATGGCGATTCCGTTTGGCATCAAATTTACCGGCTACGCCCGCTACGGCGCGCACTTCCAGGCCGCTGACCAGAAGTATGTGGCGGTGGACGGCTCCTACAACGGCGCGTCCGCGATTGGTCGTCTGGGTAACGAAGGCAACGGCGGGGAATTCCAGCTCTCCAAGGCCTTCAAGGGTGATAACGGCGCCATCTGGGACATCAACGTGATGATCGACCACTGGGGCGACGAAGTTAACCTCAAAAAAGCTTACGCCGGGGTGACCAACATTATGGCCTCCAACCCGAACGCCTACTTCTGGGCCGGTCGTGACTTCCACCAGCGTCCGCAGCAGGGCATCAACGATTACTTCTGGATGAACCACGATGGCCAGGGCGCCGGGGTGAAGAACTTCGACATCGGCGGCGTGCAGTTCGACGTGGCTGCCGTGGCGGCGGTGGAATCATGTAGCCCGGAAGTGATGGAAGATGAAGCCAACCCGTCGCGCATCACCTGTACCGGCGGCTCCGGCACGGGTGACAAGGGCAACTACGCTGCCACCTCAAAAATCCACGGCATGAAGCTCGGCCCGATCGACCTGGAGCTGTACGCCAACTACGGTTTTGACTCCAAAGCCGTTGAGAGCGACGAGCGTCTGAACGCCTGGCAGGGCGGCGTGGTACTGAGCCACACCAACGATAGCGGCGTGAACAAGGTGATCGCCCGCTACTCCGATAATTCGGACAACAGCGTGTTCAACAAAACCGAAGATCTGACCACGGTCTACGCCAGCTTCGAAGGGCTGTATAAATTCACCCAGGCCACGCAGGTGGAGTACATCCTCGCCTTCCACGACTATGACAACAGCCGTGATGACACCGACAACCGTAAGAACTACAACGCCATCGTGCGCCCGATGCACTGGTGGAACGACGTTCACTCCACCTGGCTGGAAGCGGGCTGGCAGCACGTAGATTACGACAACGGCGGCGACAACAAGGGCTGGAAGCTGACCCTGTCGCAGAACATGTCTATCGCCATGGGGCCGGAGTTCCGTCCGATGCTGCGCTTCTACGTGACCGGCGGCAAAGTGGACAACGAACGCACCGCGCGCGTGAACAACACCAAAGATGAGACGCTGGACGACTTCAACGTCGGCGCGATGTGGGAGGCGTGGTTCTAAGGTCAACAACATGCCGGGTGGCGCTACGCTTACCCGGCCTACGGTTTTCCCCCTCTCCCCGTGGGAGAGGGCCGGGGTGAGGGCATCATGCCGCACACAACCATGCTATGCTGTTGGCCAATTAACGACAACATAACAGGGGAGAACATGGGTTCCACACGCAAAGGGATGCTCAACGTCCTGATCGCCGCCGTTTTATGGGGCAGTTCCGGAGTTTGCGCGCAGTACATCATGGAGAAAAGCCACATTTCTTCGCCTTGCCTGACCATGGTTCGTCTGCTGTTTACCGGCGTGATCCTGCTGACGCTCTCCTTCGTTCACGGCGACAAGATTTTCTCGGTCATCAAAAACCGCAAGGACGCCCTCAGCCTGCTGTTTTTCTCGCTGGTTGGCGCGCTCACCGTGCAGCTCACCTTCCTGCTGACGATTGAAAAATCCAACGCCGCTACGGCCACCGTGCTTCAGTTCCTGTCGCCAACCATCATCGTGGCGTGGTTCGCCCTGGCGCGGAAAACGCGTCCCGGCATATTTGTCTTATCCGCGATTTTGACATCGCTTGTGGGTACCTTCCTGCTGGTGACCCACGGCGACCCGACGTCGCTCTCCATCTCGCCTGCCGCACTGTTCTTCGGTATCGCCTCGGCGTTTGCCGCGGCGTTTTACACCACCTATCCATCAACGCTTATCGCCCGCTACGGCACGCTGCCGATTGTCGGCTGGAGTATGTTGATTGCGGGACTAATGCTGACGCCGTTCTACGCCGGACGCGGCACCACCTTCGCCATTGACGGCGGCCTGCTGCTGGCGTTTTTCTACCTGGTGGTGATTGGCACCGCGCTGACGTTCAGCCTGTATCTGAAGGGCGCGCAGATGATCGGTGGGCCGAAGGCAAGCATTTTAAGCTGCGCCGAACCCCTGAGCAGCGCGCTGCTGTCGGTGGTTTTGCTGGGGGTGGCATTCACCCTGCCGGACTGGCTGGGAACGCTGCTGATTGTGTCGTCGGTGGTGCTGATTTCGATGGATTCACGCAGAAGGGTTAAGGCATCGGCGTAAGCGAATGTCCCCTCACCCCGGCCCTCTCCCCAAAGGGGCGAGGGTGAAAAGACAGCACCGAGCAGTCCCCTCTCCCCGGCCCTCTCCCCAAAGGGGCGAGAGTGAAAAGACAGCAACGAGCAGTCCCCTCTCCCCTGCGGGGAGAGGGTTAGGGTGAGGGGGAAAATTGACTACTTCGCCTTCACCTTCCCCGCCACCAGCAGCGCGGTCAGCAGCATCAGCGTACCGGAGATCACCAGCGGTGACGTCAGCCCCAGATGGTCGAGCGCTACGCCGCCCACCGCCGCGCCGCAGGTGTTCGCCAGCTGGATCACCGCCACCTGAATCGACCCGGCTTTTTCCGCCTGATCGGCAAGCGAGCGGGTGATCCACGTCGACCAGCCCACCGGCACCAGCGCAAAGGCAAAGCCCCAGACAATCGCAATCGCCGATGCGACCCACTTGTCGCTGCCCCACAGCACCAGCACCGCGGCACTGATCGCCAGCACCAGCGGCGCACTCGCCAGCGCCACCTTCAGGGAGCGCTTCAGGAACTGAGACGACAGTGAGGTGCCGACGAAGCTGGCGATACCGAAGCTCAGCAGCACCAGCGTCAGGCCATCCACGTCAAAGCCCGCCATGGTCATATACACCGGGCGAATATAGGTAAAGAAGGCAAACTGCCCGGCAAAGGCCATGAAGATGGCGGTCATCCCCGCCAGCACGCCCGGACGCTTGAGCAGCGCGAACATGTTCTGTTTGTGGTGCGCCGCTTCACCCGGCAGAGACGGTAGCGCTTTCCACACCCAGATAATGCACAGCACGCCCATCACTGCCGCCGCGTTAAAGACGTTACGCCAGCCGATAATCCCACCAAGGAAGCTGCCCAGCGGCGCGGCAATCACCAGCGCAATAGAGACCGCGCCGAAGATAACGGACAGCGCTTTTGGCACGGTGCGCGCGGGCACCAGGCGCATGGTCAGCGAGGCCGACATCGCCCAGAAGCCGCCTAACCCCAGCCCCAGGCAGGCGCGACCCAGCAGCAGCAGGGTGAAGCTTTCAGCGAAAGAGACCAGCAGGCAGGAGAGCGTCAGCAGCACGCTGAACAGAATAACCACCTTGCGACGGTCAATGGTGCCAATCGCCTGGGTGATAAACAGGCTGGCGAACATCGCCACAAAGGCGGTGACGGTAACGGACTGCCCCGCCACGCCTTCGGAAATGCCCAGATCCTGCGCCATCGGCGTCAGCAGGCTGACCGGCAGAAACTCAACGGTGATCAGGCAGGCGACGCAAAATGCCACGGAGAAAACCGCCGACCAGTTGGGGCGAGACACCTCTTTGGCCTGCGGCGGAGTCGTGGGCTGGATATGTTCTGTCATGGCATCACCTGAGATAAAAACGTGCGGAAAAGTCGCGCAGTTTATCATCAAAAGTGTGACGGATTTAACGATTTGACAACTTTTGCCGTTTTTAAAGATTCGGAAGACAGATCGGCGGTCACTGATACCTTTTCAGCATAACGAAAATGAAAATTCAGTAACCACAATTGAGGTGAAACAATCATAGCGTCTGAAAAGGAGAAACTATGAAAACACGTACTTTATCTCAAAATCTTACCGTCAGTGCCGTCGGCTACGGTGCCATGGGTCTGAGTGAATTTTATGGCCAGACTAATGACAAAGCCTCACTACAGGTATTGCATAGCCTTATCGATCTAAATGTGACGTTTATTGATACCGCAAATTTATATGGTCGTGGTCATAATGAAAGACTGATTGGTCATTTTCTTGCCGGTCTGGATAAAAGCACTCGTGAGCAGTTTAAAATCGCCACGAAGTGCGGCATCGATCGCTCTCCTGACGAGTCCTACGCCCGCACTATCAACAATACGCCTGATTATATCATCCGCTGCTGTAATGAGTCCCTAAAGCGGCTTGGCGTGGAACGAATCGACCTCTTTTATCTTCACAGAGTGAGCAACGCAACCCCGATCGAAGAGAGTATGGATTGTCTGCGCACCCTTGTTAAAGAGGGCAAGATCAACCACATCGGCCTTTGCGAAGTGTCGGCTTCAACGCTGCAACGGGCTCATGCGGTGCATCCGGTGACCGCATTGCAAACAGAATATTCTCTGTGGACACGAGACATCGAGGAAAACATTTTGCCGGTCGTGAAAGCGCTAGGTATTGGCCTGGTGCCATACTCACCTCTTGGCAGAGGCTTCCTGACGGGAAAATACCTGAACAACAACGATTTTGCAGAAGGTGATTTCCGCAAGAATAACGAACGATTTGTTCAGTCCAGCCTCGATCATAATCGCCAGTTGCTCGATATCATTACCCCACTGGCGACAAAGTACGGCTGTACCGCAGGTCAGATTGCGCTTGCCTGGCTGTTAGCACAATACGATCGGCTGGTTCCCATTCCGGGTACTAAGCACGTCAACTATCTGGCCGAAAACGCGCGCGCTGCCGATACTGTGCTTGAGAAGAGCGATATCGAATCGTTGAACAACCTTCATCGCCGGGTAGCGATTAAAGGCGATCGTTATTCTGCCGAGGGTATGAAGGGCGTGAATGCCTGATATAGCATCTTGAAAATAAAAAACCGGGTTTCCCCGGTTTTTTTATATCCACAGATACGCCGTTACCGATAAACGCTCAACGCGACGCCTTCCCCGCCGCCAACGCACAGTGCGGCAACGCCACGCCTGGCATCATTACGGATCAGGGAATGAACCAGCGTCACCAAAATTCGGCAGCCAGATGCACCTATCGCATGCCCAAGCGCGATTGCCCCGCCGTATGGATTGATACGATCCGGAGAAATCCCGGTCTGCTGAATCACGGCCAGCGCCTGGGCGGCAAACGCTTCGTTGGATTCAAGATGATCGACATCCTCAGGCTTCCATCCCGAGCGGGAAAGACAGTCGGCAATGGCCTGAATCGGGGCTGCACCCATTAATGCCGGCTGGATACCGGAATTGGAAAATACGCCCAGCGATGCCAGAACCGGCAAGCCACGCGCTTCGGCAGTCTCACGCGTACAAAGCAGGACCGCAGCGGCACCGTCATTCAACGATGAAGCATTTCCCGCCGTCACCGTACCCTCTTTTCGGAAGACAGGCTTCAGTTTCGTCAATTTTTCGATACTGGTTGCACGGGGTCCTTCATCCCTCTCCACGCTTATCGTTTCACCTTTTCGCGTCTGCCACTCAACAGGGATAATTTCACGCTCGAAAATGCCACGCGCCTGCGCTTCAAGCGCATTGTGGTGAGAGACAAGGGCATATTCATCCTGCATTTCGCGGCTGATACCAAACTCCGTCGCAACATTCTCTGCGGTGATACCCATGTGATAATCGTTGAAGGCATCCCAGAGCCCGTCAGAAACCAGGCTATCTTTGAGAGTAATATTACCCAGCCGCGTTCCGCTACGCGACGTCGTGGCGATATGCGGCGCGTTGGACATACTCTCCTGACCACCGGCGATAACAAACTCAGCTTCACCCGTCTTCAGCGCCTGCATGCCAAGATGGACCGCCTTAAGCCCGGACCCGCACACTTTGTTTACCGTCAGGCATTGCGTATCTACGGGCAATCCAGCATTCAGTGCCGACTGTCGGGCCGGGTTCTGGCCGCACCCCGCAGTAAGAACCTGTCCCATAATGACCTGAGAGATATGACTGGCTTCTACGCCAGATTCTTTCAGGAGCGCCTGAATGACGCGGCTTCCCAGGTCAGAGGCTGAATGCTCCGCAAGCGCGCCCTGAAATGCGCCCGTCGCCGTGCGGCGGGCTGCAATAATAACAATCTCGCTCATGCGTCACTTCCCTTCAGTCCTGGCAAGGTATGGCCCGTCGCGGCCATTGCCGCGCGGTATGCAGTAAGACCATTCATGCAGGCGGGAACGCCAGCATATACCGCCATCTGTATCACAATTTCAAGCAGCTCTTCCGGCGTCACGCCGGTATTGAGCGCGCCTCTCATATGCAGTTCTAGCTGCGGCATGGCATTACCCAGCGTCACAAGCGAGGCGACGGTCAACATTTCGCGCGTTTTGAGATCTAGTCCCGGACGACCCACCACATCCCCGAACGCATAGTCGGTAATCAGGGCGGGCAGCCCCGGGTCCAGCTCGCTCAGGCGGCGGGTGACTTTATCCGCGAGCCCCGCTTCAAGACGGTCCATAATCTCTCTGCCATAACGCGTGCGGTCATTAATTTGACTCATAAGATTTCTCCATACGGGATTGTTTTGCGGTCAACGTTGCCGGAATAACCGCGACAAGCAGAACGGACAGACCGATGGCCGTACCGGCGACGATATACAGGAGCGGCATTGAAAATGATGAAACCATCCAGGCACCGACTGACGCACCGATACCAATGGCGGTATTGAAAAACGAAACGTAGATTGCGGAGGCCGGGAAGGCTTTATCCTCTGCCATACGTAAAACCCACGTCTGGAAACCGACAAATATTCCTGATACGGCGACACCCCAGATAACCATACTTGTGAAGATCAACGCAGCAGAGAGCGAGGAACCAGACAGGCCCAGGAACAACAGCACTGCACAGATTAGCAGTACAGACAAAGAGACCGTCAGCTTGAGATACTTATCAATCAACACGCCGGTCAGGAAATTACCTGCAAGTCCCGCGATGCCGTAAACAAAAAGCACAGCAGGAATAATGGTGGTGGACAGTGAACTCTGCGTGTGTAGCCAGGGTTCAATGTACGTAAAGGCGGCAAAGTGAGCTGTCACAGCCAGCAAGGTTGCTGAGTAGATTTTCCATAATGTTGATGATTTCAGCACGCCTTTAAGCGCATCCAGCCCGAGCGCGCTTTTGCTGGTAATCCGGGGAACAAGAACGCTAATACCCACAAAGGCAATTACGCTCAGCGCGGCCATCAGCCAAAATGCCTGACGCCAGCCGAAGTGAATACCAATATAGTTGGATACCGGTACGCCAAAAACGCTTGCTGCGGAAACACCACCAAATACGATTGACGTCGCGGCCCCTATATATCTGGCAGGGACCATAGCCACCGCCGTCGCGCCGATCATCGCCCAGAATGCGCCGTGAGCGAGCGCACCCAGTACGCGGGCGCTAAGCAGCATGCTATAGACGTTTACCGTCGCAGCCATAACGTTAGAGACCAGAAGCACCACGGTGAGCACAAGTAAAAGCCGCTTTCTGGACACATTTCCTAAACAGACGGAGGCAAACAGCGCACTCAACGCCCCCACCCAAGCATAAAGCGACACGGTCATGCCCACCGCAGATTCCGAAGACTTTAGCCCCTCTGCGATTGGCGTTAATAATCCGACTGGCGCCAGTTCGGTGGTGACAATAGTAAAGGTTGAAATAGCCAGAATGAATAAAGCAAGCCATGACCTTAACGTCATATTTTGCGGAGAGAGTTCTGAAGTCATACTACTTACCTCAATAAGGATTTAAATAATGTGCCAATTTTTTTCAGTTGCATATCTGGTAAGCGCGGAATGCTTTCCCACACACACGGGATGGCCAGTGGCTTCAAGCATTGGAATATCCGAAAGATCGTCGCCGTAGGCATAACAATCCGCGGGGTTAATCTCTTTATCATCGCAAAAGGCTAAAAGCGCGTCTTTTTTACCTGTTCCAATTGTTTGAGGCAGGCCGATTTCACCCGTCAACTCACCTGCGTCATTTATTATCACCGGCGCACAGAGTACTTCCGTTACCCCAAGATATTTTGCAATAGGTGAAAGAATCGGAAGCATAGAGCCCGATATAAATACGGTATACATGTTCTGATTCTGATGTTTTTTAAGGGCTGAAACAGCACTCTCAATAAAAAACTCGCTTTCCAGCTTACGCCTGAACCACTTCTCACCCATTTCTTCCAGATAACGACAAGACACACCTTTAAACTGGCGATAATATTCTCGGTTCAGAGTCTCCCTTAGCACACCGTTTTTTACGTCGGCGCGAAAACGAGACATATAGCGTTGAAGACGATCGTTTTGATTATTTTCCCTACACCAAAAATCATAGAAATCAAACATGCTTTTAATATTTATAAGCGTTTCATCAACATCAAAAAAAGCGGCATGTTTACGCAAACTTTATTCCTCGTAGTTTTTTCTTCGACTCTTAACAGGAAAATCTTTATCCTTCCCAGACACGCCTGCATCCGCCCAGCGGGAAGGGGCAATTTCAGAAACCACCACGGAAATTTTATCGAGCGGCGCACCCGTATTTTTGTGAACGGCAAATGTAATATCTTCCTGGAGTCTGATGATTTGATTTTCATCTTTCGCAGGCCAGGTCATAACATGAACAAATGGCATACTTTTCTCACTCTATAGTTGTAAATTCATCGAAGGAACGGCCTTTGAGTTTTAATTGGGCATGGATATCGCCACCAAGACCGTAAAAGCCAATTGCACCGCCGTAGCTCTGACGCGAGCTCATATAAAGTACGACTACGTTAATAATTCTGTTTCCTTTCCTCGCCGGAGCCGGAAAAGGATCGGTCAACTCTGCCCAATATTCGGCATTACCTTCGCTATCGGTTATAAATACGTTGGGTATTCCCAGCGGACCTGGCCTGCTCGGATCCTCCGAGGCTAGATCGTTTTCCCTGAGACTCATCACGGTGTAAACGCTATCCGGAACAAGGCTCCGGAACGAAAACGTGAACCTGGCTCGTTTCTTATCTTCGGACAATGTGACCTCAAAGGTGCCCTCTGCCTCTAGCCAGGCAGCGAGGGTCACTGGCTCGATCTCTCGCTTTCCATCGCTGCTTCGATAATCCGCGATATAGCCTTCATGAAGTGGCAGGCCAGGCCTTATTTCATTATTGGCCTGCGGCCGCTGTTCTGGGGAGAAAATCATCCGATAGTTGTTCATCGGAATGGGTAAAGGAAGAGTATGAAGAATGATGTCCTTCAACGCGTCCTGAGTCATCTTTTTCAGATCGCACAGAATGTTATAGGGTGCGACTTCCCCAAATGCCGGAAGCGGGCTGTCCGGAGAGACAATGACGCTTCGCCACTGCAGTCCATTATCTCCTGGCACCATGCCAACCACGACAAAATTACCCTTCCCGTCCATGACCTCCGCAGGGGGGTAAAGCGGCCCCTGCGTGGTAGCAGCCAGACGGTATTTCTGGCTACGCAATTCAGGCATGCGTTACCCCCTGAGTCACCCCTTGCTGCTCAACAATGGTCGCCTGCATGGCAACCTCAGCCAGAGATTTCTCTCTCTCTGTAATCAGGGCGGAAGGATAAACGGTGAACGAGACATCCATTGTCGCGCAAAGCGTTTGGTGCTGAGTGACGCGAACCTGAGCCTTGAAACGCCCCCGGCGGTCGTTAATATCTTTTTCAAGAAATTCAAAGTGGACCAGCGCCGGTAAAGGGAACAGGAAACTGGCGAAATTGATTGCCATGCTGTTAATGACGTAATAGCGTCCGCTTTCCTGTTGGTAAATAAATTCTTCGGTGACGCCAATAAAGGCCTGTCGGCTGGCTTCAACCAGGAGCATTCCCTGAATATGCTGCCCCGTCTGATGATCCGCCATCAATTCGCAACGCTCATCGATTAACAGCGGCATCGCATAAAGATCGTGGTTATGCTCAGCTTGTTCCGCAGGTCCTATAAGTACATTCTGTTCCAGTCTTTTATGGCAATAAGCATTTTTTTTGTCGCTAACCAGTTTTTCCAGAGAGCATATTTTCAACTTATTACCATGGATCGCATTTCTTGCCTGATTTGAAATTACCTTTCCAGCAAAATCCTTGCGCACGCCCTGCCCAACAATAATTTCATGTTCTTTATCAATGATATTCGCAGGGATTTGAGTCAATAATTCTAGCTGAGATATAGTCAGTACATCTTTACCATTGGCAAATTCATTAAATTTATCGCCAACAACTACCAACTTTTTACAGTTCATTCATTGTCCCTCAACAACAGCAAGCACGATAGATACGTGTATAAAGGCCGTCGTTACCGCCAGTAATGAAGTTATCGCCGGCCTGTTGAATAATTTCCTGATAACGCGCATTGGTAAATGCTTCTTTATATGCTGATTTATCGCCGTTGAATGAGGAGATAAACATTACACCCGGAACACCGCTGATCAGTGAATGAAACGCTTCGAAACTTTCAATCTTATCTTTGTTATCTCTTACAACATTAAAAATGGTTTCATCGCGCCACTGACGGTACTGCTGATAGTTATGCGCAGGCACTTCGACGTGTCGGAGTTGAATATAATTTGATTCTGGCAAGCTATTTTTATTATCAATTGGGGATTCAACAAACTTAAGCAGTTCGCGACGGATATCGGCAGAAAGAACCTCAGAGAAACGATGGAACATGGATTCCATTTCATTCTCAACCCATGCAATCTCTTTAATATCATTGAATGCGCGTAATTCCAACAACTCATTAACGCCGTTTTCTTCACAGGTATAGTAGCGAACGGTTTCACTGCTTTTTAAGGAAGTAAATTCTTTTTCAGAAAAAGTGTTTTTTAATGGGAAGCGTGATACCAGTACATATTTAGACGACATAATTACTCCGAGTATTGATTAAGTGAGGATTCGGATAGAAATTTATCAATACAGGAAACTATTGGAATTGTTAAATTTGTAATATATTTTTTGTATTACTGTTAAAACGGGTTTTGCTGCCAGCATTAAGCGTGTAATATCGAAATGGAAAAAGACGAAATACCTTTTCGCACTTAGGACCCACGTATGGCTACAGCAGAACATTTAATCAGCAATAACCTGCCCAGTATCAAACAATTACAATGCTTTCTCGCTGTTGCACATGAACTGAACTTTCGTAAGGCTGCCGAACGTCTGCGCATGACTCAACCGCCTCTGACGCGTCAGATAAAATGTCTTGAAGCGGTGTTGAAACGTCAGTTGTTCAGTCGCAGCACGCATGACGTTAGCCTTACTGAAGCAGGTCGAGCGTTGGTCGTTCAGGCAGAAAAAATACTCAAAGACATCAGCAGCTTAAAAGAAGACCCTCACTCTTCAGAAACGAGTCTGCGCATCGGTCTCACGCGCACGCTTAATTTTGAATATATTGAACCTGTAAATACCCAGCTTCAAAAAATGAACGCCGGAGATGACGTTGAAACGCCCGACCTGACGTCAGCACAGCTGCTGCAAAGCTTGTCTAAAAATATGCTGGATCTGGTGCTGACCGGGGAAAAAGGGACGGGTCATGAAGACATTGTTCAATACCGCTGGGTATGCCAGGAACCGTTGCTCATCGCAATGCCTTCTTTACATCCTGCCAGTCTGAAAGAGAAAGTCTCGCTGCAAGACATTAGCGATCTTCCACTTTTTTGGTTTTCGAGAAGCGCTAATCCGTCATTCTATGACAAATGCGAAAGCTACTTTGACACGCTGAAAACGCCGCTGAAGCGTATTAAAGAGCCGGATGATTCCCTCGTGATGCTAAGCCGTATCGCAAGAGGGAAAGGGTTTGCGCTGCTGCCTCAGTCAAAATGCACCTTCAATCAGGAGGGGCTATGCTATCGCGAACTAACGGACGATGAGGCAAAGAGATTAAATATTGATATCTATGCTGCAACTCGCCTCAATGAAAACAGAGAGGAGATCCTGAACGCTCAGAATATCTTGTGCGCCAAAAAGGCTTAATGCAGATAAAACACACCTTCTTCCGGCAGAAATAGCTGGTTATAGCGCAGCTGGAAGGCGTTCAGCTCCTGCGGATCGGGCTCCATTTCGCGCATAAAGCCAAGTGCCAGTCGAATTTGCGCATCGGTAATGGGTGCGGCAAGGCGGGCTTTACGCAGCATACGGTGCCAGGTATGCAGATTCTCTTCACTGCCGTCGACAATGCAGACCTGCCAGATGAGCAGCACCTGCGCCGCATTTTGCAGATGTGCCTCGTCGGGGCGCTCAAGGTAGCGGATAAACTCATTGCCCGGCGTTTTACCGAACTGATCGATCATCGACTCGACTGGCATCGGGGTGATGCCCAGCCGCTCGCTTAAACGTTTGATGGCGCGGCGGGAGTCTGAGGTCAGGACACGAAATCCAACCACAAATACCACGGCAAGCGTTGCCAGCATTATCCAGACCATGCGTTCTCCTTAGACTAGCCGCCCATCATAGCGGGAAACGCAGCGCGTCAACAGCGGGAACGGCCAGAATAGTGAACCGAAAAAAGCTGGATAATTGCGATGAAAGCAATCCCGCGCAGGCGTGGCTGCGCGGGCTGTTGCTGAAGACCCGTCAGCGCGCCTGAAGCCCTTTCAGCAGCGCGTCGTGGAAACGTTCAGGATCCTGCATCTGCGGCGCGTGGCCCATGTCGTTAAACTCGACCAGCGTCGCGTGCGGAATGCGCTCCGCCGTCTCTTTGCCCAGCACCGCGTAATTGCCGAGCGTCTTGCGGATCTCCGGTGGGGCGAGATCTTTCCCGATGGCGGTATTGTCCTTCGTGCCGATCATCAATAATACCGGCATCTTCAGCTCGCTAAATTCATAGACAACCGGCTGGGTATAAATCATGTCGTAGAGCAGCGCCGAGTTCCACGCCACGCGCGCTTTACCCGGCCCGTTGTTCAGCCCGGCGAGCATGGTGACCCAGCGCTCGTACTCCGGCTTCCACTCCCCGGCGTAGTAGGTGTTTTTCTCGTACTGACGAATACCGTCGGCGCTGACTTTCAGCTCGCGCTGGTACCACTGGTCGACCGTAATATGCGGCACGCCGCGCGCTTTCCAGTCTTCCAGACCAATCGGGTTCACCATCACCAGCTGCTCCACCTGCTGCGGCCACATCAACGCATAGCGGGTTGCCAGCATGCCGCCGGTCGAATGTCCTATAACCGTCACGCGCTCGACGCCCAGCGTTTTCAGCAGCGCGTGGGTGTTATCCGCCAGTTGCTGGAAGGTGTACTGGTAATGCTCCGGCTTGGTGGATTTACAAAAACCAATCTGGTCAGGGGCGATCACGCGATACCCACCGGCCGACAGCGCGCGGATAGTGCCGTCCCAAGTGCCAGCACAGAAGTTTTTGCCGTGCATCAGCACCACGGTGCGGCCGTTGGGTTTTTCCGGTTTCACGTCCAGGTAAGCCATATCCAGAGGCTGGTTCTGCGAGGTAAAGGTAAAGTGTTTTACCGGCCAGCCGTAGTCAAAACCTTCCAGCTTCTCGCCGTAGGTGGGGGCATCCGCGGCCATTGCGGGGGACGCGAGCGCCATCAGCAGCGCCAGGCAGGACAATCGTCGGGTTAACATGCAAGCTCTCCGTTAGCAAAAGGGCTAAGGCTGCACGAAAGGCGGCAGCAAAAACACTGTAGAGCATAGAGAGGAGCGAGTGTGTAAAGCGGAGTAAAGGTAGGCCGTGCAAAATAAAAAAGCCCGGCATCACACACCGGGCAAAGAAGTTACCTGCACACTCAGGCTAATTTTAATTTCTGCGCACGATTCTCACGGCGGATCTTACGCTCTTCCAGCACCGCAACCATCGCCATCAGGACGATACAGCCAATCGCGGCGGCATCCAGCGCGGCGAAGGTGCCCGCCCAGCCGGTAAGGCCGAAAATCGGCGTGCCGTCGGCGATCATCCCCAGACCCAGCTTGGCGAAGCTGTCGCCGATCAGGTAGGCGAAGGTGCCCTTAATCCCATCGGCGGCGCCGATCGCTTTTTTCGGGACGAAGCCCACTGCCGCCACACCGATCAGTAATTGCGGACCAAACACCAGGAAGCCGAGCGCGAACAGGGACGCCAGGTAAATGTACTGGTTGCTGGCGTGCTGGTAGACGCCAAGGGTGGCGATAATCAGCGCCAGCGCGACGCAGGCCACCAGCGCGCGGCGGCCATTGGCGAGGTCGGAGAGCCATCCCCACAGCAGCGTGCCGACCAGCGCGCCCACTTCAAACAGGGTGAAGCCCTGAATCGCCACTTCTTTAGAAAGCTTCAGCTCCTGGAAGGCATACACGGTGGACCACTGGTCGATACCAATGCGCACCACGTACAGGAAGATGTTCGAGAAACAGAGCAGCCAAATCACTTTGTTTTTCAGCACGTACTCAACAAAGATCTGCCATTTGGACATCTCGTTTTCTTCGGTCTCTTTGTCCTCTTCGCTGATCTCTTCCCCGAACAGCTCTTCGGCTTTGCCGAGGCCGTACGACTCCGGGGAATCGCTGCCGTAGCGCAGGCCGATAAAGCCAACAATCAGGGCAATAATCGACGGGAAGATAAACATGCCGATGACGTGACCGTCGAACAGGTAGTTCGCGCCGAACAGCGCCACGCCTGCCGCACCCGCTCCGCCGAGGTTGTGGGAGATGTTCCACATGCCGAGGTACGACCCCCGCTTGCGGCGCGGCGTCCATTTGGTGATGGTGGAGTAGCTGCACGACCCGCCGGTGCTCTGGAAGAAACCGCTCAGGGCGTAAAAGGCGATCATCAGGAACAGGCTGACGGAGCCCGCGCCCATGCTGGCGCTGAAGCCGAGCATACAGATGGCAGAGAGGATCAGCATAAACGGCAGGAACTGCTTGGTGTTTTTGCCGTCCGCATAGTAGGAAACAACGGTTTTCCCCACGCCATAGGTGATGGAGAAGCCCAGGCCAATCATACCCAACTGCGTCATGCTCAGCCCGTAGGTCGAGATCATGTCGTTCTGCGCGATGTTAAAGTTTTTGCGGATCAGGTACATGGTCAGGTAGCCGATGAAGACCACCAGATAGGACTGCATGAACGGTTTGAACCACATTTTGCGCCGCACGTCGAGCGGCAGATCCAGGGTCGGCTTGCGCACCTGATTTAAGAAGGCCAGCATGACTGAGTTACTCCTGAGCTGATTTTTGCAGCATTGTAAAAACCAGCCAGGAGAGATGCCTGAGACAGCGTCCAGGTGAAACCGGGAAAATTTCTTAGTTTTGCGCGACTCGGCAGCAAAAGGTGAGGCGCGTCACGCTTCGCGCGGTGCCTGCGCGTGCAAAAACGGCAGCAACAGCAGGGCGGAGATGCCCGCCGCGATAGCGATCACCGCGAAGAACCCGCTCCAGTGCCAGATGTCGATCACCCGCGCCAGCGGCCAGCCGGAGAGCGATGCGCCGAGGTAGGCAAACAGCCCGACAAAGCCCGTCGCCGCGCCTGCCGCCTTTTTGTGGGAGCACTCCGCCGCCGCCATGCCGATCAGCATCTGCGGGCCAAAGACGAAGAAGCCGATGGTGAAGAAGCACGCCGCCTGCATCACGTAGCTGGCGAACGGCATCAACCACAGCGAGCCGACGGAGAGTAAGATCCCGGCAGCAAAAATCAGGTTCATCGGACCGCGGTTGCCGTTGAAGAGCTTGTCCGAGCCCCAGCCCGCCACCAGCGCGCCGATAAACCCGCCCAGTTCAAACATGGTCACCGCCGAGTTGGCGGTCACCAGATCCACGCCGAGCGTCTCGGACATGTACAGGTTGCCCCAGTCGTTGATGGCCGCGCGCACCACGTAGACCAGCACGTAGCAGAGCGACAGCAGCCAGATGTACGGATTTTTCAGCACGTATTTGGTGAGGATCTCCTGGCGGGACAGCCCGGCCCCTTCCTGCTGCTGGGCGATCTCCATCTCGTCGTGCCGCCAGTCACCTACCGGTGGAAGGCCGACGGTTTGCGGCCTGTCGCGCAGGCGCCAGCAGAGGAACAGCCCGGCGACAATCGCGAGGCCACCGGCAATCATCATCCCCACGCGCCAGCCGTAGTGCAGCGTCGCCGCGCCGACCACCATCGGGATCAGCGCCCCGCCGACGTTATGCGCGGTATTCCATATCGCCCACCAGCCGCCGCGCTCGTTACGTGAGTACCAGGCGGTCAGCAGACGAGCACAAACCGGCGCGCCCCAGCCCTGGAAAAAGGCGTTCAGCGCCCACAGCAGGGCGAAGGCCCAGAGCGAGGTGGAGAAGCCAAACAGGATGTTCACCACGCCGGTGGCGATCAGCCCAACGCCCATGAAATAGCGCGCATTGGAGCGGTCGCTGACGATGCCGGAGAAGAACTTCGACAGACCGTAGGTGATGTAAAACAGCGTCGCCAGCAGGCCGATGTCGGTGCGCGCCATCACGCCGCTGGCGAGGATCTCCGGCGCGGCGGCGTTGAAGCTTTTGCGGGTGAAGTAGAACAGCGCGTAGCCGAGCCAGATAGTGACCAGGATATGACGTCGCCAGTAGCGATAGCGGGCGTCGATTTCCGCTTTGTTGCCTAACGGGGCGGCGCTGGCCGGGGTTTTAAACATGGTACGTCCTTAACGGCAAACTGACGCTGACGCGCGTCCCGTGGGTGCAGGAGATCGTCAGCGTGCCGCCCAGCGCCTTCACGCGCTCGCGCATGCCCGCCAGGCCAAAGCCCTGTTGGCCGGATCCCGGCGGCAGGCCGCAGCCGTCGTCTTCAATCACCAGCATCAGGCGCTCGTCCTGCTGCCAGCCCTGGATCGTGACCGCGCTGGCACTGGCGTGTTTGACGATGTTGTTCAGCCCCTCCTGACAGACGCGGAACAGCGTCACACGCTGACCTTCGCTCAGGGTAGCTTCATTGATGCGCCAGTCGAGATGGCTGACTATCCCGCGGCTTTCCAGCTCCATCTCGCGCATCAGGGAACGCACCGCCTGCTCCAGGGACAGATCGTCAAGCTGGCGCGGGCGCAGCCGCCCTAACAGGCGGCGAACGGAGTCATAGACACCCAGCGAAAGCTGTTCGATATGCGCCCCGCCCTGCTTCACACCCGCGTTTTCTGCCGCCAGGCGCTGGACAATGCCCGCCTGGGTGCGGATGGCAGTGATGGTCTGGCCGATGTCATCGTGCAGCTCGCGGGCAACCTCCTGGCGCACGCTCTCTTCCGTCTCCAGCAGACGCTCCGCCAGACGGCGATTGCGCGCCAGCTCGGCTTGCAGAGACTGGTTCAGCTCGCGCAGGCGCTGGATGCCCGCCCCCAGCAGCAGCCCGGTCAGGCTCTGGGCCAGCAGCGAGAGCAGCAGATCTACCGGATGATCGTGCCAGGTCTGGCTGGCGATCAGCGCGATGGCGTTCATTAGGGTCGCGATCAGCGCCCCCTGCCAGCCGTAGTGCCAGGCGAGGGCGATGATCGGCAGCGCCAGACAAAACGGCGTGAAGCGTGATAATTCAGCGGGCAGACCAAGCTGCAACCACAGGCTCACCACAAACAGCAGCAGATACCAGATCAGGTGCCGGGCGCGCCAGTTCACCGGCTGGGAGACCAGCGCCGGGCCGAGCGGCTGCCAGACGGTGCTGGTAAGGTAATGCCAGAAAACCAGGCAGGTCGGGGCCAGCGTCAGGCCGCCGGTGAGGGTCAGCAGCAGGGCGTTGAGCACCTCCTTTTCGCCCACCCACGGCAGGGACTGCAACAGCGCGGCGGCAATCAGCGCCGCCCCCTGACGCAGCAGCGTGCGCCAGTCGCGCTGGTGACGGTAGCGGGAAATCAGGGCGACCGGGATAAGCGTGAGCAGGCTTCCGGTCATCAATAAAGGCAGATGCGCCAGCGCCACTTCCTGCGCCAGCCAGATCAGCATCAGCCACTCTGCACCGAGCAAAACGGGCCAGTATCCGCGCGGGCACTGAAGCATCAGTCCCAGACGCAGGCCAAAGGGGAAAAGCAGCACCGCCAGCTCCGGGCGTTCCACCAGATGCAGGCTGATGCTCCACAGGCAGAACCATGCGGCGGAGAAGATAAAAAAGCTGGCGACGACGGCGATCAGCCGTGAAAAAACGGGACTCATTGCCAGCTGTCAAACATACGGCGCGCCAGCTCGACATCGTTACTGACGTTGAGTTTTTCCATCAGGTTGGCGCGATGAACATGCACGGTTTTCGGGGACAGATCCAGCTCCGCGGCAATCTCTTTCACCGACATGCCCTGGGCAAGTTTCTCTGCCACCTGACGCTCGCGTCTGGTGAGCGGATCCTGCCGTCCCGCCGCCAGCTTGATGGCGATATCGGGCGTCAGGTAGCAGCCGCCGGTGGATACGGTGCGCACGGCGGCAATCAGCTCGTCGGGGCTACAGCGTTTAGAGAGGAAGCCGCGCGCGCCCGCGTTGAGCGCCTGCTCGACCAGCGCCGGGCTGTCGTGGACCGAGAGCATAATGGTCGCCATTCCTTTCGGCAGCTGGCTTAGCAGCTCCAGCCCGGAGAGATCCGGCATCGAAATGTCGCAGATACAGACCTGCACCCCGCGCCCCGGCAGGCCCGCCAGCGCCTCGCGGCCGGAGCCAAACTCGGCCACGACCTGGAAATCCGGTTCGAGGTTGAGAAGCTGGGCAAAGCCAGAGCGGACGATGAGGTGGTCGTCGATAAGGGCGATGGTGGTCATGGTTTGATCCTGATGCGTGAACACGCCGGATGGCGGCGTAAACGCCTTATCCGGCCTACGTGTAACGTCCTTGCAGGCTGGATAGGCGCAGCGCCATCCGGCAAAAGCCTTTTACCTTAAGTGATTTACTCGAAAAACACCGCAATTTTGTTAAACATGGTGGGATCGGACTGGTTGCGTGCCACTTTGGTGACATCTTCCAGCTTGTCGATCTGCGCCATCATCTGCTCCAGACGCTGGTCGTCGTTCACCAGTAGCCAGATGCGGCTGTGCTCGCTGCCCTGAATCGGCAGGCACAGAATGCCTTCCACGTTAAACGCACGTCGGGCAAACAGCCCGCAGACGTGGGTCATGACGCCAGGGTGGTTGCGGACGGTGAGTTCCAGAATGACATTATCACATTGTTTCTGCATGGCTTATTCCCCCACCATCTCAGTATTGGCCGCACCCGGCGGCACCATCGGATACACTTTTTGTTCAGGGTCGATACGCACGTGGATCAGCGCCGGGCCCGGACGAGAAATCGCATCCTGCAACGCCGCGTGGGCATCTTCTTCGGCGTTCAGATCGCAGGTGTGCAGGCCAAAACCAGCGGCAATCTGCATGAAGTTGATCATCCCCGGATAGGTCGCCGCAAACACGCCCTGCTTATAGAACAGGCTCTGCTGCTGGTGTACCAGGCCCAGCGCCTCGTTGTTCATCAGAATGATTTTGACGTCTAACTGGTTTTCGGCTGCCGTCGCCATCTCCTGAATGTTCATCATCAGGCTGCCGTCACCGGAGAAGCAGATCACCTTACGGTCCGGGTTGGCGAGCGCCGCGCCAACCGCTGCTGGCAGGCCGAAGCCCATGGTGCCAAGGCCGCCGGAGGTCAGCCACTGGCGCGGGCGGTTAAGCGGATACGCCTGGGCGGTCCACATCTGATGCTGGCCGACGTCGGTAGTGATAATCGCGCTGTCATCCACGCAGGCCGCAACGGCGTTGATAAGACCATAGTGGCTCAGCGGGTCGCCCTCGGTTGGGATAGCGCCCGGGAACTCGCGTTGCAGATCGGCTACCAGCTGGCGCCAGTCGGCGCGGTCGTTTGCCTCCGTCTGTGGGATCAGCTGTGCCAGCACCTCGGTCACGTCGCCCTGAATCGCCACGTGCGGCTGCTTGATTTTACCCAGCTCGGCGCGGTCGATATCCACATGAATGATTTTGGCGTTCGGGCAGAACTCCTCGGTTTTGCCAATCGCCCGGTCATCAAAACGCGCCCCCATAACAATCAGCAAATCCGCCTCTTGCAGGATGTAGTTGGTGCTGCGCGCGCCGTGCATGCCCAGCATCCCTAAAGACAATGGGTGCGCTTTTGGCAGCATGCCGAGCGCCATCAGGGTCATGGTGGTAGGCAGGCTGGATTTTTCAGCGAACTGACGGATTTCATCCGCGGCGTTGATCGCCCCGCCCCCCAGATAGAGCACCGGGCGTTTCGCCGCGTTAATCATGGCGGCGGCATCGCGCACGCTCTCAGCGCTGAATTCCGGCGCCGGGGCACGCTCGCCCGGCTCCGGCAGCACGTCGATCTCAATTTCTGCGGTCTGGACATCCTTAGGAATGTCTATCCACACCGGACCCGGGCGGCCAGACTGGGCAATGCGAAACGCATCGCTGATCACCTGAGGCAGCTCGCTGATATCGCGAACTAAATAGTTATGTTTGGTGATGGGGATAGAGATACCGTAGGTATCCACTTCCTGGAACGCATCGGTACCGATCATCGAGGACGGCACCTGGCCGGTAATGCAGATCAGCGGAATGGAGTCGAGGCGCGCATCGGCGATGGCGGTCACCAGGTTAGTGGCGCCCGGCCCGCTACAGGCCATACAGACCGCCGGTTTACCCTGGGTACGCGCCATGCCCTGAGCGATAAAGCCTGCGCCCTGCTCGTGGCGCGCCAGCACGTGGCGGATCTGTGTGCTTTGGCTTAACGCATCGTACAGCGGCAGCACGGTCCCACCCGGGATGCCCGCAACGGTGGTGATGCCCTGTCGTTCCAGTAAATGAACAATCAGCTGCGCGCCTGTAAAACGCGTTTTTGTGGATGTTGTGCCCGAACTTGCCATGCTCCAGTCCTTTTCTTCTGGGCCGACTTTCCGGGGAGGCTCTTAAACGAAAAACCCCGCCCGGTTTGCGCCGGCGGGGTTTTGGATTCGTGTGTTGATCCAGTCCCTACGGCGCATTGCCGACGACCACCACCACACGCACGACGACCACTGCGGCAGGTTGCGCAGTTTTTAGTAGGGTCGAGGTGAAGATGGATGAAGTCATTGGAGACCTGTGTTTGGAATCATTGATAGAATTTATACAAACACAGGTTTTCGGATGTGACAATGGAAATATTTTCAACTGCGCAAAAATGCGTCAGGGATCACGTTTCGTTTGTTGGGTGATGACACTCAATAAAGGGTTTTTACTCACTCAATAAATAGCGCAGGTGATACCCCAAATCTGACCGCCAGCTTTTTAATATGGTTCAGAGTAAGCTGTCTCTGACCATTCAGAACCCGTGAAACCATCGATTTACTACCAATTTCATCCTTAAAATCCGATATCGTCAGATTGTATTGATCCATCAAGGTTCTCAAAACTGCAATTCCGACGGGAACGGACTCCATCTCCTTGCGTAATGCGACTATCTCTGGCCGATTAGCTTCGTAATGGCTAATTCTGGCGCAAACAATATCCAGCAAGGGGCTATTGGGCTCGTTCATAAGGAGATACTCAACCAGCTCAAGCGCATCCTTATAATCTTTCTCGCTCGGCTGTTCACCCAGTAAAGGAACGGCCGCAACAAGGGCGTGCGTAGCTTTCATTGCATCAGCGACGATCATCATTTCTTCCCCTTAGTGCGATGTTTCTCCGTAAAACGGTCATATTCCTTATGAGTAAAAACATGGCGCACATAAAACTTTTGGCTTTCAAAGAATATGAGAGCCACTACTCTGAGATTGTTATTTGCAATATCAATAACATAATGCTTATCAAGATACTTGAAGTTATCCAGCGTTGGGAAAAGTTTTCTCAGTGCAGCGGGCGTCGGGCAGTGGCTCTTTTCAATAACTCGTCCTAAAAAGAGAAGCTCTTCTCTGTGTTGCGGGAACTGGCTTACCGCATCCAAAATTGCCTTCATTGAGATTAAATGCATCCTGCTTGCCTGCCGCGTCCGTTGCCATTATGGCAACGATAACACCTATTGCCAATAAGTCAACGGAGGATACTATTTTCACTTCGTCAGAAAACAAAAAACCCCGCCTAAGCGAGGTTTTTATCAGGGTTTTGCGGTTGGTTGCCGCAGAACACACTGTGTTACGTCAACGCGAAAAGTATACGCGATCGAAGACGAACGCGCAATTCCGGCACGGATTTTGACGTTTTTGAGTATGGATCGCCTTCCAAAATTTGTCCATAAAATACTGTTCATGCATACAGTATTTATCTATACTGAGGGTGTTCGCAGTGAGCGAGGGGGCCGCAGTTTACCGGCGCAACGAAGTCCTGGCTGAAACGGGTGGTGCCGTCAGTGCCTTAACCCCTGAAGTGAGCACACTGTGTTACGTCAATCCAGGTGCTGGCCACAGGCGGCGGAAAGGTACGCCAGCATCGTGCTCCTTTTAACCAAAAGGAGACGCGTATGAGCGTCGTGGATATGGTCATACTTGTCCTCAAACTCATTGTTGCTGTATTGCAACTGCTTGATGCTGTCCTGAAATACGTTAAGTGATTCAGGTTCAAGTCGCACCTGAGAGGGGCGGACAACCGCCCCTCTTTAATAACGAGGGAATGCTATGTCGCGTCTGTTAATTGAGCCTGTTACCCCTGATGAACCGGGCTATATCGCCCTGAAGGCCGAGAGTATCGCGTTAAATTTCAATATGCTGCGCAGGCTGGAAGAGAACTGGCAGCGCGGTGAGAACCGCTTTAACGCGCCGGGTGAAAAGCTGCTGGGGGCGTTTCTTAACGGCAGGCTGGTGGGCGTGTGCGGTCTAAATCGCGATCCATTCAGCCAGCAGCCGCGCGCCGGACGTATTCGTCATCTCTACGTCAGCGAAAAGTGCCGTGGGCTGGGGATTGGAAAACAACTTTTGACCGTGGTGATGGCGGATGCCAGCATCTGGTTTGATTTTCTTAATACCCATGCGCCGGAAACCGCGTACGGATTTTATCATCGGGCGGGCTTCAGGCTGGTGTCAGACGAGCCCCGGGTGACGCACCGCCTTTTTTGCGCAGTGTAAGCGGCTGGCAGCCTCGACGGGGGAATGTTACAGTTGGATGACATTTCACCAACCGATCCGCCATGTCCATCACCGTTTTCTGCATTTTACTGTTCGCCGCACTGCTGCATGCCAGCTGGAACGCCATCGTTAAGGCCGGAACGGACAAGCTCTACTCTGCGATCGGCGTTAGCGGTTCAGCCGCGCTTATTGCCCTGATTTTACTGCCTTTCTCTCCCCAGCCGACGGCTGCAAGCTGGCCTTATTTGTTCGTCTCCTGCGCGTTACAGGTGGTGTATACGGTACTGGTGGCAAAAACCTATCAGGTCTCCGACATGAGCCAGACCTATCCGCTGATGCGCGGTACCGCCCCGCTGCTGGTGGCGCTGATCAGTGTGCTGGCGCTTGGCGACCACCTCTCCTGGCTTGCCTGGTCCGGTATCGGCGTCATTTGCCTGTCAATTCTGGCCATGGCGATGAATGGCCGCATGCAGTCGCGCAAGGGGATCTGGCTGGCGCTGCTGAACGCCTGTTTTATCGCCGGGTATACGCTGGTGGACGGCACCGGCGTGCGGTTATCAGACTCGGCGCTGGGCTACACGCTCTGGACCTTCTTCATGAACGGCTTCTGCCTGCTGAGCTGGGCGATGGTAGCCCGCCGCCGCGAAGCGTCAGCCTATCTGCGCTTGCACTGGAAAAAAGGGCTGCTCGGCGGCGTAGGGACGATGGGATCTTACGGTCTGGCACTCTGGGCGATGACCCAGGCGCCGCTGGCGGTGGTCGCCGCACTACGTGAAACCTCAATTCTCTTCGGCGCATTCATCGCATTTGTGCTTTTAAAAGAGAAGGTTGTGGGCCTGCGCATCGCGGCGGCGCTGGGTATTGCAGCCGGTGCGGTCCTGCTGCGCCTGGCGTAATTCGCTGGCAACATTAGTTGCCGATCTTGTTTACAAATCCTGCCTTCACGCCTTCTGTCATTCATCACAGTAATGCTTAAATTGTCATCTCTCTGTGGTAGATTCCTCGCGCATTTATGGGAATGCGTAGTCACTTATTCTTTATTTATCTCTTTTGGCAAAAGTATTCAGCGACATGAAAAAGCAACGGAACGTGAACTTATTGTTGATGCTGGTGTTACTGGTGGCCGTCGGGCAGATGGCGCAAACCATCTACATTCCGGCGATTGCCGATATGGCAAAAGATCTGAGCGTCCGCGAAGGTGCGGTACAGAGCGTGATGGCAGCCTACCTGCTGACCTATGGCGTTTCACAGCTGGTTTATGGTCCCCTGTCCGATCGCGTCGGGCGTCGTCCGGTCATTCTGGTGGGCATGAGCATTTTCATGGTGGCGACGGTGATTGCCATTACCACGCATAGCCTGACCGTCCTGATTGCCGCCAGCGCCCTCCAGGGCGTGGGCACCGGCGTCGGCGGGGTCATGGCGCGTACCCTGCCGCGTGATATGTACCAGGGCACACAGCTTCGCCACGCCAACAGTCTGTTAAATATGGGCATTCTGGTCAGCCCGCTGCTCGCCCCGCTGATTGGGGGTCTGCTGGACACCGTCTGGTCCTGGCGCGCCTGTTACGCCTTCCTGCTGGTGCTGTGCATTATTGTCACCTTCAGCATGGCGCGCTGGATGCCGGAAACACGTCCGCAGGACGCGCCGCGCACGAAGCTCATCGCCAGCTACAAAACGCTGTTCGGTAATGGGTCCTTTACCTGTTATCTGTTGATGCTAATCGGCGGCCTGGCGGGCATTGCGGTGTTTGAAGCCTGTTCCGGCGTGCTGCTGGGCGCAGGCCTTGGCCTGAGCAGCATGGTGGTGAGCATTTTGTTTATTCTGCCGATCCCGGCGGCGTTCTTCGGCGCATGGTTCGCCGGACGTCCGAACAAACGCTTCTCTACGCTGATGTGGCAGTCGGTGATCAGCTGTCTACTGGCCGGGCTGATGATGTGGATCCCGGGGCTGTTTGACGTGATGTCGGTCTGGACGTTGCTCATCCCGGCGGCGCTGTTCTTCTTCGGCGCGGGCATGCTGTTCCCGCTCGCCACCAGCGGCGCAATGGAGCCGTTCCCGTTCCTCGCGGGCACGGCAGGCGCGCTGGTCGGCGGTTTACAGAATATCGGTTCCGGCGCGCTGGCCTGGCTTTCGGCTATGATGCCGCAGACCGGGCAGGCGAGTTTGGGCCTGCTGATGACCCTGATGGGGCTGCTGATTTTGCTGTGCTGGCTGCCGCTGGCGTCGCGCGTCCCGCATCACGAACAGCCGGTTTAACCGCATGATGGCCCGGCTTCTCGCCGGGCTTTTCACACACGGGCGCAATCATCGCCTGTAATAACGGCTCTGGCGCAGGCCGCCAGGCACCCTCTTCCCCGTCGTAAAACTGGAAGTCCGCGTTAAGCGCATACGGGATTTTCGCCTTTTGCAGCTCGCAGGCCATAAAGTTGGCGAAGGCCATTTGCGAAGCGGTTGGCGTGAGGTGGTTTGACTCCCCCACGCCCCAGCCCCCGACCCAGCTAACGTGCCCGGTTTTTTGCTGCCAGTGCAGCGCGGCATTGATTCGGTTACGGATAGCCGCTTTCTCAGCCGCGGTTCCGGACGTCCACGGGTATTTGCCGTTCGTTTTCAGCGGACCCCAGGGGAAAATATGCCATTCCGCCAGCAGGTAATTCTGGCTGTGTGCGGGCAGCTTCAGGCTGGATAAATCCTCCGGCGCGGCGCGCAGACGAGGGGCGATAAAAATCATGCGGCTGGCATCAATGGCGTGAATGTCTTTGATCGCTTTCTCATACACCCGGTTGAGCGAAGCAACGTTGTGGTTGAGCTTGTCCGCCGGTTCGTAGATCAGGTCAAATCCCAGCAACGGCGAGCGCTGACCAAAATAGTGCGCCACGGCAATCCACCAGTTGATCACCGCTTTTTCGGTATCCGCTTTCGGGTCGTTTTTATATTCATCGGCCTGATAAGCGATGATGGGGATGACGCCGTATTGCTCGCAAGCCTCCACCAGCTTACGCAGGTGAATCAACCGCGCTTCCGTCGGTTCGCCCGCCACCCGAATACGGACATGATGTATGCCTTTCGCCTGGAAATCACGGACCACCAACGGGTCGAATTCGCGTATACCGCGCTCGGTGCGGGCCCAGTCGACATCCATTCCGACGCCCAACATCTGCGCGTAACGGGCAGCCGTCAGGGGTGGCTCAGCGGCACAGGCCCAGCTGGAAGCGAGCGCTAACACGGTGACAATTAACGGCTTTAACACGACGCCCCTTGCAAATAATCAAATGCTTTACTCTGTATTTAGCATGCTTTTTCACAATTGGTGTAGAGTCAAAACGAACTAAATTCTGAGACAGATTATGAAAACGACTGACCTGACCGGCCTCATTGACCGGTTTCCGCTGCTGGCGGATTTGATTGCCCTGAAAGAGATCACCTGGCTTAATCCGAACACCACGACGCTAGCGGAAGGGTTGCCATATGTCGGGCTGACCAAAGCCGACGTGGACGACGCGCATGCGCGCCTGAAACGCTTCGAGCCGTATCTGGCGAAAGCCTTCCCGGAAACGGCGGCAACGGGCGGGATTATTGAATCCGAACTGGTCGCTATCCCGGCGATGCAAAAGCGGCTGGAGAAAGAGTCCGGCAAGGCCATTCCAGGCACGCTGCTGCTGAAAAAAGACAGCCATCTGCCGATTTCCGGCTCCATTAAAGCGCGCGGCGGTATCTATGAAGTGCTGGCCCACGCGGAAAAACTGGCGCTGGAAGCCCGGTTGCTGAGCGTTGAAGATGATTACAGTATCCTGCTGGAGCCACGCTTTAAAGCCTTCTTCAGCCAGTACAGCATCGCGGTGGGTTCAACCGGCAACCTGGGGATGTCCATCGGCATTATGAGCGCGCGCATCGGCTTTAAGGTCACGGTGCATATGTCCGCCGACGCCCGCGAGTGGAAGAAAGCCAAACTGCGCAGCCACGGCGTGATCGTCGTGGAATATGAGCAGGATTATGGCGTGGCGGTGGAGCAAGGGCGCAAAGCGGCGGAAAGCGATCCAAACTGTTTCTTTATTGACGATGAGAACTCACGCACGCTGTTCCTGGGCTACGCGGTTGCAGGTGAGCGCCTGAAAGCGCAGTTTGCCGCGCAGGGGCGCGCGGTGGATGCTGAGCATCCGTTGAATGTCTATCTGCCGTGCGGCGTCGGCGGCGGCCCCGGCGGCGTAGCGTTTGGCCTGAAGCTGGCCTTTGGCGATAACGTCCACTGTTTCTTCGCCGAGCCCACGCACTCCCCGTGCATGCTGCTGGGCGTTTACACCGGGCTGCACGATGAAATCGCCGTGCAGGATCTGGGTATTGATAACGTGACGGCGGCGGACGGTCTGGCGGTAGGTCGCGCGTCTGGCTTCGTGGGCCGCGCGATGGAGCGTCTGCTTGACGGGTTCTATACCCTCGCCGATCAAAGCATGTACGACCTGCTCGGCTGGCTGGCGCAGGAAGAAGGCATTTGTCTGGAGCCGTCGGCGCTGGCGGGGATGGCCGGGCCGGTACGCATAACGGCGAATGCTAACACTACACACCTGGTCTGGGCGACCGGCGGCGGCATGGTGCCGGAAGACGAGATGGCGAAATATTTAGCGAAAGGGAAGTAAATATGCCGGGTGGCGGCTGCGCCTTACCCGGCCTACAGGTGCAAAATTTGTTGAATGTGGGTGACCGCAAACAGCAGTGACAGCGACAGCACGGCCAGGGCGATAAGGAACTTATCCCGCACCGCCTTCGGCTGTACAAAGTCGCTCTGCGCCACGTCCATCAGGTTACGGCTGCGGGTGTAGCGCCATAAAATGATGGCTACCAGCGCCAGCACAACAATGGAGATCCAGAATGGCGCCCCCGTGCGGTGCCAGTTGTGCTTAATGGCAAGCGCGATCAACGCACCATACCCCAGCAGCGTGCGCAGCCAGGCCAGCGAGGTTCGCTCCGGCTGAAGCCCGGGGTCCGCTTCCCGCCGCGCTTTGCGGCTATCCGGCATACAGCACCAGTAACATCACTACGCCCGCAACCATCAGCAAAATCGTACTGATGATGAGCAAACCGCGCGTGTAGGGGAGATCCTGCTTCAGACGCATCGCTTTTTCATTTCTCAGCCAGCGCAGATAGCCATAAATCGCCAGCACGCCGGCAATCAGGCACAGCAGCAGGGCCAGCACTTCGCGAATCAACGGAGTGGCAAAATCGGGGGCGAGCTGATCAAGGCCGACGCCTGCGGCCAGAAAGCCCAGGGCGGTGCGGATCCACGCTAAGAACGTGCGTTCGTTAGCCAGTGAGAAGCGGTAGTCCGGCGCTTCACCGAGGCGGGAAATGTTCATGAAGGTTCCTTGTCGTGCAGCATGCAGGCTTCAGCATAGCGTAATTCAGCCAGGACAAGGAGACCGGCATCTGGCGATGCCGGTCAGAAAGATTAGTGCAGCTCTGGCCAGTAATCCTTATTAGCTTCAATCAGATCGTCCAGAATCGCCTTCGCCACCGATGCGCTCGGTACGGTTTTCGACAGGGTAATCGCCTGCCAGAGTTTCTGATACGAGCGCTGCTCCCAGGCGTCCACCACCAGTTTTTCCACCGCCACCTGCTGGCTCATGAGCCCTTTCTGGAAGTGCGGAATATCACCCACGGTCAGCGGCTCCGGTCCGTTGTGGCCGACCAGACACGGAATTTCTACCATCGCGTCGGCGTCAAAATTATGGATAGCCCCATTGTTAGGCACAATCAGCAACATGCGTTCCTGGGTATTAAAGGCAATCGCGGTCGCCAGATCGACGATGTACGATGCATGTTCGTCGATTTCCAGTTCACCGGCAGAAGAATGACCGGCTTCGATAATCGCCCGGCATGAACTGAATACATGCTTCTCACGGTAATCCATCACTTCATTGGCGCGGGTACGCTCCGGGTTGGAATGGGCGACCACATAGTCCGGGAACAGGTAATACTTCAGGTAGGTGTTCGGCATGGTGTCCGGATCCAGCGCCTGTACGTCTTTGGCCTTGGCGAAGGTATCGTTCCAGCTCGCTTCAGTATGCACATCTTCCGAAGGCGGAACATAACCGTTTTTCGCCACGTATTCGCGCAGTTTCGGCATCAGATCGTTTCCGTTCAGATCTTCAATCGACGTCCACCAGCCGAAGTGGTTCAGACCGTAGTAGCGCACGCGCATCTCTTTGCGGTCTTTCAGGCCGACGATTTGCGCCATACGGCCTTCAATGCCGATCGGCATGTCGCAGATGTTGAGGATTTTCGCGTTCGGACGCAGGCGGCGCGTGGCTTCCGCGACAATCGCCGCCGGGTTGGAGTAGTTCAGCATCCACGCGTTCGGGGAGTACTGCTCCATATAATCTACCAGCTCAAGCACGCCGCCGATGGAGCGCATGCCGTAGGAGATGCCGCCCGGCCCGCACGTTTCCTGGCCCAGCACGCCGTGGCGCAGCGGGATTTTTTCATCTTTTTCACGCATCGGGTATTTGCCCACGCGAATATGCGCCATCACGAAATCCACATCGGTAAAGGCTGCTTTCGGATCGGTGGTGTAACTAAATTCAATCTCAGGCGCCTGCTCCCTGAGGATGATTTTGCACGCCTCGGCGATAACCTCCTGACGTGCTCCGTCATTGTCATAGAACTTCAGCGCACGCAGCGGGAAACGGTCACGGTTGGCTAACAGCATCAGGACGATACCAGGCGTGAATGTACTGCCGCCGCCTGCAATAACAACTGAGAATTTTTTCATGATATAGCCTCTGTCAGAGTGGTTTGTTCGTTTGTTAAAGGGATTTTCATCAGCGATTCCAGCTGGTCGCGCACCTGAGGAACGTGCAGACCGACAATCACCTGAATGCCGTTGCCGCGCCGCACCACACCGTGTGCGCCCAGGGCTTTGAAGACGTCGTCGCTTTGGGTTTTCGTCATATCCACCAGGGCGATACGCAGGCGGGTGGCGCAGTTATTGATACTTTCGATATTTGCTGCGCCGCCGAGCGCCTGTAAGAACCCAGCGGCCTGTCCGACCTGCTGGCTGGCTGCTGCCGGGGCGGTGGTTTGCCCACGCGCCGCCTTATAGTCGGCCTTGCTGTAGAGCTTGATTTCGCTCTCTTCCCGGCCCGGCGTTTTTAGATTCAGACGTTCGATAAGCGTCCTGAAGACCACGAAATAGAGAGCGGTGAAGCAGAGGCCGATGCCAATCTGGGTGAATACCGTCGAGGCGTGGTTATGGAACATCGGGATCCAGTTTTGCGGCAGGAACTGGTCCAGCAGACCGCCCCCCATGTTCCCCACCACCCCGAAGGTATACATCACCGTCGCCATCGTTGCGGCCAGCACGGCGTGGATAGCAAACAGCAACGGCGAGATAAACAGGAAGGTGAACTCCAGCGGTTCGGTAATACCCACCAGCACGGCGGTAAGCGTGGCCGGAACCAGCAGCCCCGCAACCTTGACGCGGTTTTCCGGCGACGCGGTGTACCAGATCGCCAGCGCAATCCCGACCGAGCCAAACACTTTCGAATTGCCGTGCAGGGCGAAGCCGCCTTCAGGGAACAGTGTTTTCAGTGGCACAGTGCTCTGGCTGAATTCCTGCAGGTGCTGCGCCCAGTAAACCTGAATGCCGCCCTCTACCGCCGCCGGGCCGAAGATAAACGGACCGTAGACAAAGTGGTGCAATCCGGTTGGGATCAGAATGCGTTCCAGGAAGGTATAGACCCATACGCCGAGCGCACCGGCAGAGCGCAGGAACGCCTGCAGGGACTCAATGCCCATCTGCACTTTCGGCCAGCCCAGCAGCGTCAGCCAGGCGCAGGGGATCATCACGAAGAACGCGAGGATAACGACAAACGAGGTGCCCTGGAAAATCCCCAGGAAGACTGGCAACGGCTTGTCGAAAAATCGGTTATGGATGGCGGTGACGAGCCCGGAAATGATAATCGCCCCGATGATGCTGGTATCAAGCGTTTTGATTCCGGCAATCATCGCCAGCCCGCTGCCAGCAGTGGGTTCAGCAGAGAAGTCGACGCCAAAGAAGTGACCCCAGGTCATCCCCATCGCGTTGATAAAGTAGTTCCAGGTCAGAAAGCTAATCAGCACCGCCAGACAGGCGCGGCCCTGCGCCTGCTTTGCCAGGCCAATCGGTAAGCCGACAGCAAAAATCAGCGGCATATTGCGGAACACCGCCCAGCCGCCCTCTTCGATGATGTGAACAATCTGCGCGAACAGATGATCGGGGGCCGTTAAAGCTTCGCCGACAAACAGCGGGTTGCGAAGCATGATGGCGATCCCGACCACGATCCCGGCAAAGGGAAACAGTAAAACCGGGGTGAACATGGCGCCGCCAAAACGTTGTATTTGACTGAGCATTTTTAAATCCTCATGAAACAACCTGTAGGGGTAGAGGCCTTTATGATTTTTTACTGGCCTGAGGTGAGCATAAGAAGTTACTGATGCGGGAACATGGCGTGCCGCTGCGATTCGTGATCGCATTCATGGTTTTAATTTGACCAATCAGGTCTACTTTTGATAGCAAATATGGACAAGTTAAGACGTAATCCACGCCATAACGGGCGAGCAGAGGTCTACAGGTGATCTACAAATCTATTGCCGACAGATTGCGGCTACGGCTCAATTCGTCGGACTACAACATTGGCAGCCCGTTACCCGGCGAAAAAGCGCTGGCAAAGGAGTTTGGCGTAGCCCGGATGACCATCCGCAAGGCATTGGATCTGCTGGTAAGCTGGGGGCTGGTTGAACGTCGACACGGCAGCGGGACGTTCGTGGCGCGCAAAGACGTTCATCATGAAACGACTAACCTGACCGGGCTGGTGGAGGTACTGCGCCAGCAGGGGAAAGAAGTGCAGAGCAAGGTGTTGCAGTTTGAAGTGATGCCCGCGCCGCCCGCCATCGCCAGCCAGCTGCGGATTCAGGTTGATGAGCGGATCTATTTTTCAAGGCGGGTGCGTTACGTGGACGGAAAACCGCTGATGCTGGAGGACAGCTTTATGCCGGTGAAGCTGTTCCGCAATCTTTCCCTGGCGCATCTCGAAGGGTCTAAGTTTGATTACATCGAGAAGGAGTGCGGGATCACCATTAGCGGCAACTACGAGAGCCTGACGCCAGTGCTGGCAGATAAACAGCTGGCCGGTTATATGAATCTGCCGGAACAGACGCCGCTGCTGCGCATCACCTCTCTTTCCTACAGCGACAGCGGCGAGTTCCTCAACTATTCCGTGATGTTCCGGAACACCAGCGATTACCAGGTGGACTACCATCTGCGGCGTATCCACCCGGAAGACTTATTAGCCCATCCCCCAGAACAGCACCGCCAGTAGTTGCGGGGTGATAATGCGCAAAAACATCACCAGCGGATAGACCGTGGCGTAGGACAACGCCGCCGCGCCGCTGGTGGCGTGCAGGTTATTGGCGAACGCCAGCGCGGGCGGATCGGTCATGGAACCGGCCAGCATGCCGCACAGCGTGAGATAGTTCATTTTAGCGAACATACGCGCCAGTAATCCGACCGTTATCAGCGGGATGGCGGTAATGAATATGCCGTAGCCTACCCAGCTCATCCCTTCGCCGTTAACCAGGGTATCGACAAAATCACCGCCGGATTTCAGCCCCACCACCGCCAGAAACAGCACGATGCCCAACTCCCGCAGCGCCAGGTTAGCGCTCGGCGGCATAAACCAGTAGAGCTTACCGATGGAGCCGATACGCCCGAGGATCAGCGCCATAATGAGCGGCCCGCCTGCCAGCCCCAGCTTCAGTGCTACCGGGAAGCCGGGCACGTACAGGGGGATGGAGCCAAGCATGACGCCAAGCCCGACGCCGATAAAGACCGGCAGCATCTGCACCTGCTGGAGTTTTTGCTGGGCGTTGCCCACCATGTCCGCTACGGCATCAATGGATGAAGGACGCCCGACGAGGTTGAGAATATCACCGAATTGCAGGCTGGCATCCTGGCTGGCCACCAGCTCGACACCGGCGCGGTTAAGCCGGGAGATCACCACGTCATAACGCTCTTTAACCTGCAAATCGCGTATTTTCTTGCCCAGGACCTTCTCATTGGTCACTACCACGCGCTCCACGCGCATGTCCGTTCCACGGGTTGAGAGCGAGGTATCCACCTCCTGACCAATCACCAGCCGGGCATTGTTTAAATCCGCCGGTTGCCCTACCAGATGCAGGAGATCGCCGTGCTGAATGAGGGTGTCAGGTGAAGGCACCATCAGCGTGTCGTCACGTTTCAGGCGTGAACAGATAATGGTCGCGCTGTTCAGAATGGGGACATCCTGTATCGCCATATTATTCAGGTTGGGGTTTTCGACGCGAATGTTGATGGTTTTAATAAGCGCATGGCCGTTGGTCAGCGTGCTTTCATGCTCTTTCGCCTCCTGCTCGACGTTAATGCGGAACAGCACGCGCACCAGCCACATGGAGAGCAAAATACCGCAAATGCCAAACGGATAGGCCATGGCGTAGCTCATCCCCATCTGATCGACGACATCAGCAGGGATACCCAGATCGCGCAGAATTTGCTGGCCCGCCCCGAGCGCGGGCGTATTGGTTACGGCGCCGGAGAAGATGCCCAGCACGACGGGCAGCGGAATAGCGAAGAGTTTGTGCAGAATGGCGGTGACCAGCCCACCCATCACGACGATGCCGAAGGCAAAGAGATTAAGGCGTAAACCGGAGACGCGCAGGGAAGCGAAGAAGCCCGGCCCCACCTGAATACCGATGGTATACACAAAGAGGATCAGGCCGAACTCCTGGATGAAATGCAGCATATCGGCGCTGAGCACCCACCCAAGCTGGTCGGCAAAATGGCCGACAAAAATCCCGCCGAAAAGCACCCCGCCAATCCCAAACCCGACGCCGCGGATTTTGATATTCCCCAGCCATAGCCCCACTACCGCGACAAGGGCCAACACGCTGACGGTTAACGCGATATCACTCATGTTCCACATCCTGTGCATAACCTTAGTTATATCAAGGATTCTCTCAGAGCTGGCGGCGGTTGTATGGGCGATGGCGCACAAAAAAGCCCTGCCGGGGCAGGGCCTTGTGCGGTCTGTGAGCGTTGTCGGGTGGCGGCTGCGCCTAACCCGATCTACAGTTTCGGCGGGTTTGTTAACTGTTTAACGCCGGCCTGTCGCTAATGGCGATGCGCTGCGGCGCGATAGCTTCCGGCACGTTACGGGTGAGGTCAATATTCAGCAGCCCGTTAGTGAACGTCGCGCCAGAAACTTCCATATGGTCTGCCAGGGTAAAGCTCAGGCTAAACGGCTGAGTGACAAGCCCCTGATGCAACCATTTGGTCTCGGTGTCAGGTTTTTCCGGTGACCCTTTAACGGTCAGGCGCGTACCCTCAAGCTGGATGTCGAGATCTTCCTGACGAAACCCGGCCAGCGCAAGCGTGATGCGGTAGTGGTTATCATCGCTTTTTTCGATGTTGTACGGCGGAAACGTCTGCTGTTCGGTTGCGCTTTGCAGCGCGTTAGCCAGTTTGTCAAAACCGATCCACTGACGCAGCAGGGGGGAAAAATCATAGTTACGCATACTAAATCTCCTTCTGAGAAGCGAGTTCGGCACAGTTTATTTTTGTGCGCAGTTGTACCTGCAAACCCTTACGGATTCGCATATGCTCCCTTTACGGCAAGCAATTTCAGGTGGGCCGCAGCCGCGACCCGCTTAATTAATTGATTTCGATACGACGCGGTTTTTTCTCTTCCGGAATCACACGTTCCAGTTCGATAAACAACAGGCCGTTCACCAGGTTCGCGCCCTTGACGTGGATGTTCTCAGCCAGCTGGAACTTGCGTTCAAAGTTGCGCTCTGCGATGCCCTGGTAGAGGTAGGTTCGTTCTTTCTGCTCGCCCGCATGGGAGCCTTTCACCACCAGCAGATTGTCCTGCGCGGTGATCTCCAGTTCGCTCTCTGCGAAACCGGCGACAGCAATCGCAATGCGATAGTGGTTTTCGTCAACCAATTCAACGTTGTAAGGAGGATAGCCGTTGCTCTGGCTCTGGTTGTTTTCTAAGTGGTTGAACAGACGATCAAAACCAATGGCAGAACGGTATAGCGGAGAGAGATCGAAATTACGCATAGATAAAAACTCCTGGAATCAGCGAGAAAATGTAGCCTTCCACCATGGACAGGCTTCTGCTTCCCCGAACACCCATCAGGCGTGTCCGTTATCGGGTTACATTCTTAAAATGGGTCTGGATACGGCCTTTTCAAGCCTGTTGATGTGAGATTTTTTTGCACTTTGCTGGTTGTCGCATAGACTCAGGGGCACAGCACAAAGGGTTAAATTGCGATGGCGACCACAGTGCGGGAGTTTTGAGCTATCCATTTTGGACGCGCCTCGCTATAACCCTGAGTTGCAGGTCAATGCCGTGCTACTAATGATGACTGAGTGATGATGAGAAATGTTCTGATTAAGCTGGCGACGTTCAGCGGGGTTGTTTTACTTTGCGGGTGTTCGAGCGTGATGTCGCACACCGGCGGTAAAGAAGGAACATATCCGGGGACGCGCGCCAGTGCCGCCATGATCTCTGATGATGAGACAAACTGGGGTACCAAATCTCTGGCGATTCTTGATATGCCGTTTACGGCGGTTGCCGATACGCTTCTGCTGCCGTGGGATATGTTCCGCACCGACAGCTCAGTGCGTTCGCGCGTTGAGAAAAGCGAGCAGGAGACGCTGGCGACTAACTCCGTCATCCCGCCCGCAGAGATGACCCCGCGCTAATTCTGTGCGGTTTCCGTTAGCCACAGCTGGCGGAAACCGTCCTTCTCTTCCATCCACGCAACAAAACGTCCGTCCGGGGAAAACACCACAGCGTCAGCAGACGGCGGGTTGCCATGATCGGACGTCAAAAACGTCACCTTTCCGGTCTGCGCATCGCAGCAGGCAATGCGGCCTGCAAGCACAAATCCCAGCCCGTTGCCGGAAGGATGCCAGTTAAAGGACGACTGAATATCACTCTCAGCGTGGGTCAACTGACGCGGCTCACCGCCTTCAGGGGAGATAAGCCACAGCTGCACAATGCCGTTATCGTCCCGCATTAAAAACGCAATCTGCGTCCCCTGTGGATTGCTACGCACCCAGTGGCGCGGCACGTTCACCAGCCCCGGATGCGCCTTCTGATGGGTGAAGGTAAGGCGGCGTTGCATGACGCCCGCAGGCGGCGCGGGCATTGTATCCGGCGTCCCCTGCAACGGCGCATCGCCCGCCCGTTTCCAGCCCTGCTCGTCCTTGGGAAGGTCCACAATAAACAGTTCGGGCACTTTCTCGCCTTTCGCAGACACCGTATCGCCGATAAACGCCAGCCTGTCGTTGCCCACCCAGCCCTCTTCATAGGCGCGGTTAATCTCATCGCTGCCCGGTTGCGGGTTCGGCGTTGTCCGGCTTACCAGTACGCTCCAGAAGGTTCCGGCATATTCCCGCGGATGGTTCCCCTGTGGGTTTACCGGACCAAAAGGCGCCGCCACCCCGACGTTACGCAAATCCAGCTGCGGATCGCGCGCGTGCAGTACATGGTCGTTGTAGGTAAAGCTGACGAACTGCCCGTTCGGGCTAAAAACGTGAACGTGGCTGCCGCCACGCAGCGCCCCCGCCGTGTAAGGCGCGGTGATATCCATCGCATCAAGATTGCTCACCTGGCCGTTGTGCGCAATCACTCCCTGACGATGGTGAAAATCATACTGCCAGTCTGCATCCGGGTTTTTCGGGCCGTGGATAAAAACATATTTCTCCCCGGCAGGATGAACGGTCACCACGCCGACATGCGCGCCGTCAGTCGCACGGTAGATCACCTCAACCTCGCCCGTAATGACATTGACCCGCTCAATGGTTTTACCGGTAAACGACGCGCCGGACGGGCGGACATCATAGACAAGCCACTGGCTGTCTGGCGTCCAGATGTTGATGTTGGTGAGCTGGTGGTTGCGGGAAGCGAAGGTGATTTGTTTCATGAAAATACCCTGATGCGCGGTTATCGCATCAGGGTAAAACATCCGAAGGGATTAGCCTACTCGTTTCACGTCACCTACCAGCAGGATGTAGGAGAGCGCGCCGATCAGCGCCACGGCAGAGATATACACCAGCGCCGGACCAAAGCCGTAGTCCTGCGCCAGGTAACCGATGACCAGCGGCACGGTGATCCCGCCCAGGCCGCCAACGAAGTTAAACACGCCACCGGTCAGGCCAATCAGCCGCATCGGTGCCAGGGACGACACCAGCGACCAGGTGATGGAGGCAAAACCGTTCCCGAAGAACGCTACCGCCATCAGGGTCATGATCCACACTGGATCGTTGGTGTAGTTCGCTCCCATGATGCAGGTAGAGATCAGCAGTCCGCAGATAATCGGCGTTTTACGCGCAACCCCCAGTGAGAAGCCTTTTTTCACCAGCTTATCCGCCAGCCAGCCCGAGAGCAGCACGCCGAAAAACGCCGCAAGGAAGGGAACGGTGGTCATAAAGCCCGCCTTCAGCGCGGTAATACCTTTTTCCTGGGTCAGATAGTTCGGGAACCAGGTGAGGAAGAACCACAGCGTGGAGGTCACCGCGAACTGGCCCAGATATACGCCCACCAGCTTACGGTGGAAGACCAGCTTCCAGTCCGCTCTGGTCAGCGGCTGGCGCGCCTCTTTTTTCACTGGCGCATCGCCGTCCACCAGACCGCCGCCGTCGCGGATGTAGTCCAGTTCGGCTTTGGTGATGCTTTTGGTCAGACGCGGCGGCTGATAGACCTTAAACCAGATTAACGACCAGATAATGCCGATCCCGCCGGTGACGATGAACACCCAGTGCCAGCTCAGCAGCTCCTGGATCCAGATTAACAGCGGCGTCAGAAACGCCAGACCAACAAACTGCCCGGAGGTGTAAAAACCAACAGCGGAAGCACGTTCGTGTTCAGGGAACCAGCTGGTCACCATGCGGTTGTTGGTCGGGAACGCGGGCGCTTCAAACACCCCGGTGATGGCGCGCAGGCCTATCAGCGACATCAGCCCGGTGGCGAAGCCCTGGAACAGGGTCGCCACGGACCAGCCCAAAATAGCGATAAAGTAGGTCAGACGTGACCCCACGCGGTCAAGGAACCAGCCGCCGGGGATCTGGCAGAGCGTATACAGCCAGGCAAACGCCGAGAAGACGTAGCCCATTTCCGCTTTGGTGATGCCAAACTCTTCCTGAATATGGGCCGAGGCCACGGCGAGGTTGGCGCGGTCGACATAACAGATGACCACGGTAATAAAGATCATGATCAGCGTCAGGTAACGACGACGCCCGGTTTTTGTAGCAGTAACTGGAATATCCATCGCAATCTGTCTCCAGATTTTGGGCATAGCGAAGCCGCTCACCATGCCCTGTAATTTACAGAGGGTGTATTTGGTTTTTTTAATTAAAAACGTAAACGGAATGCGCTAAATAATTCGTGCTGGGGGAAGGCGGCAAGTTTTCGCATCCCCGGGAGCATACAAAAGTATGTGACCGGGGTAAGAAAACGCAGCCAACGCATCACCAGCGCGAAGTATGACGCGCATTTACCACTCGGCTACGGAACCGTCTTCATGACGCCACAGTGGGTTACGCCAGTCCGGCGCACTTTTACTCAGCTCAATGACTTTGGCTTCGTCGATCTCCACGCCAAGGCCCGGCTTCGTTAACGGTTTAAAGAAACCGCCTTCCATGCTGAAGTCTTCCTTGTTTTTCACAAAGTCGAGCAGCTCCGCGCCCTTGTTATAGTGAATGCCCATGCTTTGTTCCTGGAACACTGCATTACGGGAGACGAAGTCCACATGCAGACAGGCTGCCAGCGCAATCGGCCCAAGCGGACAGTGCGGTGCCAGCGCCACATCGTAGGCTTCTGCCATGCCGGCAATTTTGTAGCATTCGGTGATGCCACCCGCGTGGGAGAGGTCCGGTTGCAGGATCGCAATGCCGCCCGCTTCCAGCACGCGCTTAAACTCGAAGCGCGAGAACATACGCTCCCCCGCCGCGATGGGAATGTGCGTCTGTTCAGCCAGTTTTGGATAGTATTCCGCCTGCTCGGCCAGAACAGGCTCTTCAATAAACAGCGGGCGATACGGCTCCAGCTCTTTAATCAGCACTTTGGCCATTGGCGCGCTGACGCGGCCGTGGAAATCCAGGCCAAACTCAATCTCGTTGCCGAAAGCCTCGCGGATTTGCGCCACGGTGTTCACCGCCCGGTCTACCGCGCGCGAGTTGTCGATAACGCCCATCTCTTCGCAGCCGTTGAGTTTGAAGGTGTCAAAACCGATGTTGCGCAGCTGCCGGATACCGTCGATCACTTCCGCAGGGCGGTCACCGCCCACCCAGCTGTAGGCTTTGATTTTGTCTCGCACCAGGCCGCCCATTAATTGCCAGACCGGGGCATTCAGCACTTTGCCTTTGATATCCCACAGAGCCTGATCGATACCGGCGATGGCGCTCATCAGGATCGGACCGCCACGGTAAAATCCCGCCCGGTACATGACCTGCCACAGGTCGTTGATGCGCGCCGGATCCTGGCCAATCAGGTATTCACCCAGCTCGTGAACCGCGGCTTCAACCGTACGCGCACGGCCTTCAATCACCGGCTCGCCCCAGCCAACCACGCCTTCGTCGGTTTCGATTTTCAGGAACATCCAACGCGGGGGTAAACGGTACGTGGTAAGTTTGGTTATTTTCATTGCACTGCCTCTCGATACGCTTTCACAAATGCTGCCGCCTGCTGTGCGGTACGCTCAACGGGCTGTCCGGCACGATAGAGATCGCTGCCCAGCCCCGCGCCCGCACAACCTGCTTTTATCCACTGCACCAGGTTTTCCGGCGTGACGCCGCCCACGGCAAAGACCGGCACGCTGGCGGGTAAGACCGCTTTCAGCGCTTTGATGTAATCCGGACCAAAGGCCGACGACGGGAAAATTTTGAGAGACTGTGCGCCCGCATCGAGGGCGGAAAAGGCTTCTGTGGCCGTGGCGCAGCCCGGACATACGGTCATGCCGTAATCCACCGCCCGGCGGATCACCTCGGGGTTGATATTCGGTGTGACGATAAGCTTGCAGCCCATCTTCGCCAGCTCATCCACCTGCTCCGGCTGTAATACGGTACCAGCGCCAATCAGCGCCTTATCACCGAACGCCTTAACAACTGCCGGAATGCTTTTTTCCCATTCCGGGGAGTTGAGCGGGATTTCCACCGCGTCGAACCCGGCGTCGATCACCGCGCCAACGTGCGCTAAGGCCTCACCGGGCGTGATACCGCGCAAAATCGCGATCAGGGGAAGTTCAGTTTGCCACTGCATGAGCGATGCTCCTTATGCCTGCCTGAAATGCCGTGTCGCCTTCCACCGCAGCAACATCCCGTCCGATAGCGTGGAACGCCTGGCGGTAACGAGACGTCAGCGATGAACCCGCGACGAGCGTGATGGCCTGCTGCCCGGCGAACCCGTCGCTCAGGGCGGCGACTTCTGCGCCAATCAGCAGGCCGGACAGAAATTCGCTGACCTGCTCGCGCGGAAGGTTTCCCAGCACGTGCGAGGCGCGAACCTCAAAAAGTTGCGGCAAAACGGCAGGGGATGCGATCCCGCGCTCAAGCCCGGCGGCAAACGCTTCCGGCGAAGGGGTTTGCTCCGGCAAACCGGCCCCCACCAGCGAATGCTTAAGCAGCAAGTGGTGCAGCTCGCCGGTCATCACCGTGCGGAAATCATGAATTTGCTCAGCATCCGCCTGGACCCATTTGCAGTGCGTCCCGGGCATGACGTAGACAGAAGAAGGAGAAAGGGTGCGCGCCCCGAGCAGCTGCGTCTCTTCGCCGCGCATCACGTTATGGTTATCGTCGCGAGAGACGCATAAACCGGGAATAATCCAGACACTGTCGCCAACAGACGTTAACTGATCGCCAATGGCGGTGAAATGCACCGGAACCGACAGGTAAGGCGCAACCTTCCAGCCCACGTTACTGCCGACCATTCCGGCCATCACCACTGGCGTAGTACCGTCGCGCCAGTTTTGTGTCACCTCTGCTAACACCGCTTCGGGGGATTTACCGTTCAGGCGCGTCACACCTGCTTCTGATTGCCTGCTTTCCAGACACTGCTCCCCCTGGTAGAGCCAGGCGCGCAGATTGGTCGATCCCCAGTCAATTGCGATGTAGCGTGATGTCATGTGATTTCCTTCAACCTTCGTGTCGAGCTGGCGATCATGGTCAGTGCCGCCTGCTCTGCCGCATCGCCGTCCTGATGCCGTATCGCATCGAACAGCGCTTTATGTTCCTGAAGCGTTTTCGGCATGTTGGCCTCATCGCCCATCCAGGTACGTTCAAATACTGCTCGCTGTAGCGAGCTGATCGCCACGCTAAGCTGCTGTAACACCGGGTTATGCACCGACTGCAGTACCGCCTCGTGGTAGCGAATGTCCGCCTCGTTGAACGCCTCCCGATTCTGGTTATTGGCGATCATGTCGTTTAACGCCGACTCAATCTGTGCCAGGTCACCTGACGTTGCGCGCTCTGCCGCCCAGCGGGCGATGGCCGGTTCCACCAGATTTCGGACTTCGCTCATCGCGCCGATAAGCCGTGGGTCGTAGTCGTTTTCCAGTACCCATTGCAGAACATCGGTATCGAGGTAGTTCCACTGGTTACGCGGCGCAACAAACGCGCCGCGATAGCGCTTCATTTCAATCAGCCGCTTCGCCATCAGCGAGCGGAACACTTCCCGGATGATGTTGCGCGAGGTTTCAAACTCCTCGCACAGTTCCGCCTCTGCTGGCAGCGGCGAACCGGGAACGTATTTGCCACCCACAATCTGAGTGCCCAGCGTGATGACAATGCGATCGGTTTTATTGAGTGTCATGGAGAGTCCTTGTGCTCTGTAAGTCCATCACTACTTTACCGCGACCGCTGAATTTCGCCTCACTTTTGCAGTACAAACGTGAGTCCTTTCGCCTTTGCCGTGGTGACAATGTAGTACAATCAATTAATGTTGTACTACAATCCAGATCACAAAAAGAACAATTCGATAAATTCAGCGCCAAAAAAAGCCCCGGTTGATAACCGAGGCTGATGATTACAGACAGCTGTTAGGACAGGACAAATTTCTCAATCGCATAAGCCACGCCGTCTTCCAGGTTAGATTTGGTGACGAAGTTCGCCACTTCTTTCACCGATGGGATCGCGTTATCCATCGCCACGCCCATGCCTGCATATTCGATCATCGCAATATCGTTTTCCTGGTCGCCCAGCGCCATGATCTCCTCAGGCTTGATGCCCAGCGCATCGGCAAGCGATTTGACGCCCGTGCCTTTATTGACGCGTTTATCAAGGATTTCGAGGAAGTATGGCGCACTTTTCAGCACGGTGTATTTCTCTTTTACCTCAGCCGGAATGCGTGAGATGGCTTTGTCGAGAACCGCAGGTTCATCAATCATCATCACTTTCAGGAACTGGGTTGCCGGGTCCATGTTTTCCGCTTCGCAGAACACCAGTGGAATGGTTGCAACGTAGGACTCGTGCACCGTGTAGTAGCTGATATCACGGTTGGCGGTGTAAAGCGTATTGCGATCGAGCGCGTGGAAGTGAGAGCCCACTTCGCGGGAGAGCTTTTCCAGGAAACGGTAGTCATCATAGCTCAGTGCAGTTTGCGCCACCGTGCTGCCATCTGCTGCCTTTTGCACCAGAGCGCCGTTATAGGTGATGCAGTAATCGCCAGGCTGATTCATGTGCAGCTCTTTCAGGTAGCTGTGCACCCCGGCATACGGGCGTCCGGTGGTGAGCACCACGTTCACGCCTTTTTCGCGTGCGGCGGCGATCGCATTTTTAACGGCAGGAGAGATAGTGTGGTCTGGCAGCAGCAGCGTGCCGTCCATATCGATTGCAATGAGTTTGATAGCCATGAGGTCCCCGGGATAAATGAGTGCTATTTCATGCTAACGCGATTAAGCACACAAAAATAGAGCTACCTTGCGTAACAAAAAGCCCCTTTTATATTTATCCCGGGAACAAGAACTCACTGGCGGGTGAGAACGATTTTGCCAAACGCACCGCGATCCAGATGCTCAAGCGCCTGTTCCAGTTCGTCAAAACGGTAGCGATGTTCAATCACCGGTTTTAACTCCGTGACATCAACAGCACGGACGAAATCTTCCAGCGCCCGGCGGTGTCCAACCCCAATCCCCTGAATGACGGGGGATTTCAGCAGCAGCTCGCCAGCAGGCAGGGAAATGTCCGTTCCGGCCAGCACGCCAATAACGGAGATACGCCCGTGAACGGCTACCGCGCGAAGGGAATGTCTCAGATTCTCCCCACCCACGGTTTCGATAATATGGTCGATGCCGCGATCCTGCGTCAGTGCCAGCGTATTTTCAGCCCAGTCGCCTTTCAGTCGGTTGATGCCCTGGCTGGCTCCCAGCTTTTTGGCCAGAGCCAGTTTTTCATCACTCCCCGACGTAACAATAACTTCTGCGCCGTGCGCTTTTGCTATCTGCAAAGCGAATAGCGCCACACCGCCCGTGCCTTGTACCAGCACCGATTGCCCGGCGCGTAAATGACCGCGCTCCACCAGCGCGAACCATGCGGTAAGCCCCGCGCAAGGAAGCGTGCTGGCCTCAGCGTCATCCAGGCTTTCCGGGGACGCCACCAGCGCGTTTTCACTCACAATCACATATTCGGCCAGCATGCCCTGGAAGTATCCACCGGACGTTTTATAGGGCAAATCGCGCGCGTCTGCCTGCGGCTTGCCGTCGATCCATTCCGGGAAGAAGGTTGAGATGACGCGTGCGCCGGGTTTGAAACGCGTAACGCCTTCACCAATGCTGTCCACCACGCCCGCCATGTCAGACGCCGGGGTAAACGGGAAGGAAAGCGGGATCGGCATTGTGCCTTCAATCACCATTTTATCCCGGTAGTTGAGCGCAACGGCATTAACCCTTACGCGAACCTCCCCCGGGCCTGGCTGTGACACAGGCACCTGAACAAGCTGAAGGCTCTCGCGCCCAAGGGCGTTCATTGACCAGCGCTGCATTGTTTCTGTCATTTTTTCTCTCCTGCCATCAAATAAGCTTTAGGACTGACAGTCTACCGTTGACGTTTGGTCGCCAGTGGCGATAAGTTTTCCCATAATTGATGACGCAGTGGATACAATTCATGACCGATACGCTGAAGGATATACCTGTATTTGTGGCCGCCGTTGAGGCGGGAAGTTTTGCGCAGGCCGCCGTCCGTCTGCATTTGTCGCGCTCGGCGGTAGGAAAAAGCATTGCTCGTCTTGAAGAGCGGCTGGGGGTACGTCTTTTCCAGCGTACCACCCGCAGCCAGAGGCTGACCGACAACGGCGCTCTGTTTTATGAACGCTGCCTTCGCGCGCTGGAGGAGATTCGGGGCGCGGAGTCGCTGCTTGAAACAGGGAAGCAGCAGGTCAGCGGCCGCCTGCGCGTCGCCATGCCGGTTCTGTTTGGTCGCCAGTGCGTCGCGCCACTGCTGATAGAACTGACGCAGGAACATCCTGGGCTTGAGCTTGAAATGTCATTCAGCGACCGCGTGGTGGATCTGGTAGAGGAAGGCTTTGATATGGCGGTACGTAACGGCACGCTGCAGGACAGCAGCCTGCTGGTCGCCAGAAAGCTGGGCGAACACCGCATGGTGCTGTGCGCCGCACCGGAGTATCTGCTGAGGAAAGGCCAGCCACAAAGCGTTGATGATTTACCCCAGCATACGGCCATTAACTATTTGAGCGCAGGCAGAGTATTGCCCTGGCAGCTGATGGATAGCGAAGGAACGTCGCGCACCTTTACCCCCCGATCGTCGCTCAACATGGATGATTTGCAGGCGATCTGCGACGCTGCGCTGGCCGGACACGGCATTGCATGGCTGCCCTGCTGGATGGTCGTCAAAGATATTCACCAGGGCAAACTCGTCCCGCTCTTAAAGCAGGCACCGGATGTGCATTTCAACGTTCATGCGGTCTGGCAGCAGACGCCGCATCTGCCGCTGAGGGTTAGAATAGCGATAGATACGCTGGCGAGCCGTTTACCGTCCGTGATGTCGCTGGATATGCCTGCGCCCATAAAAAAGCCGCGCTAAAAGCGCGGCCTGTTATCGTGCGGTATTACGACGATTAAATATCGATATTCGCCGCTTTCAGGGCGTTCTCTTCGATGAAGGCGCGACGTGGTTCAACCGCATCGCCCATCAGGGTCGTGAACAGCTGATCCGCTGCGATTGCGTCTTTAACGGTGACGCGCAGCATGCGACGGCTTTCTGGATCCATGGTGGTTTCCCACAGCTGATCCGGGTTCATTTCGCCCAGGCCTTTATAACGCTGAATAGAGAGGCCACGACGGGACTCTTTCACCAGCCACTCAAGCGCCTGTTCGAAGCTGGCTACCGGCTGACGACGTTCGCCACGTTCGATGAACGCGTCGTCTTCGATCAGACCACGCAGCTTCTCGCCGAGGGTGCAGATACGGCGGTATTCCGGACCGGTAACAAACTCGTGCTCCAGCGGGTAGTCGGTATCGACGCCGTGGGTACGCACGCGAACAATCGGCTCGAACTGCTGCTCAGCGTTCTGCTGAACGTCGAACTTCCACTGGCTGCCGTGCTGCTCTTTCTCGTTCAGCTCGCTCACCAGGGTGTTCACCCAGCGGGTGACGGTCTGCTCGTCGCTCAGCTCGGCTTCGGTCAGGGTCGGCTGATAAATCAGCTCTTTCAGCAGCGCTTTCGGATAGCGACGCTCCATACGGCCAATCATTTTCTGCGTGGCGTTGAACTCGGAGACCAGACGCTCCAGCGGTTCACCGGCCAGCGCTGGCGCGCTGGAGTTTGCGTGCAGGGTCGCACCATCAAGGGCGATCGCGATTTGGTACTGATCCATCGCCTCGTCATCTTTAATGTACTGTTCCTGCTTGCCTTTCTTCACTTTATACAGCGGCGGCTGGGCAATGTAGACGTGGCCGCGCTCAACGATTTCCGGCATCTGACGATAGAAGAAGGTCAACAGCAGCGTACGAATGTGCGAGCCGTCGACGTCCGCATCGGTCATGATGATGATGCTGTGATAGCGCAGTTTGTCCGGGTTGTACTCGTCGCGACCGATGCCGCAGCCGAGCGCGGTGATGAGCGTCGCCACTTCCTGAGAAGAGAGCATCTTGTCGAAGCGCGCTTTCTCAACGTTAAGGATTTTACCCTTCAGCGGCAGAATCGCCTGGTTCTTGCGGTTACGGCCCTGCTTTGCAGAACCGCCCGCGGAGTCCCCTTCCACAAGGTACAGTTCAGACAGCGCCGGATCGCGTTCCTGGCAGTCAGCCAGTTTGCCCGGCAGGCCTGCCAGATCCAGCGCGCCTTTACGACGGGTCATTTCACGGGCTTTACGCGCCGCTTCACGGGCACGCGCCGCATCGATAATTTTACCCACCACGATTTTCGCGTCGGACGGGTTTTCCAGCAGGTATTCGCTCAGCAGTTCGTTCATCTGCTGTTCAACCGCCGATTTCACCTCAGAAGAGACCAGCTTGTCTTTGGTCTGTGAGGAGAATTTCGGATCCGGCACCTTTACGGAGACCACGGCAATCAGGCCTTCACGGGCATCGTCGCCGGTGGCGCTGACTTTCGCTTTTTTGCTGTAGCCTTCTTTGTCCATGTAGGCGTTCAGGGTACGGGTCATCGCCGCGCGGAAGCCCGCAAGGTGAGTACCGCCGTCGCGCTGTGGAATGTTGTTGGTAAAGCAGTAGATGTTTTCCTGGAAACCATCGTTCCACTGCAGTGCCACTTCCACGCCGATACCGTCTTTTTCAGTAGAGAAGTAGAAGATATTCGGGTGAATTGGCGTTTTGTTCTTGTTCAAATACTCAACGAACGCCTTGATACCGCCTTCGTAGTGGAAGTGGTCTTCTTTGTTGTCGCGTTTGTCGCGCAGTCGAATCGACACGCCGGAGTTCAGGAACGACAGTTCACGCAGGCGTTTCGCCAGGATCTCGTACTCGAATTCGGTGACGTTGGTGAAGGTTTCAAGGCTCGGCCAGAAACGCACCATGGTACCGGTTTTGTCGGTATCACCGGTAACGGCCAGCGGTGCCTGCGGCACACCATGGGTATAAATCTGGCGGTGAATTTTGCCTTCGCGCTGGATAACCAGCTCCAGCTTCTGCGACAGGGCGTTTACTACGGATACGCCTACGCCGTGCAGACCGCCGGAAACTTTATAGGAGTTATCATCGAACTTACCGCCTGCGTGCAGAACGGTCATGATAACTTCCGCAGCAGATACGCCCTCTTCCGGGTGAATACCGGTTGGGATGCCACGACCATCATCGGTAACGGACACGGAGTTGTCCGCATGGATCGTGACCACGATGTCTTTACAGTGACCCGCGAGCGCTTCGTCGATAGCGTTATCTACCACCTCGAATACCATGTGGTGCAGACCGGTGCCGTCATCCGTGTCGCCGATATACATACCCGGGCGCTTACGCACCGCATCCAGTCCTTTCAGGACTTTGATACTGGAGGAGTCATAAGAATTCGACATCAACGTTTCTCGCTCATTTCAACTTGGGTTAATCCGTTATTTTACCCTTTTCCACGGTAAACATCTTCGAATTTTCGTCCGACATGTCCATAACGTGTTCAGCGCTAATGGCGCTGACGAAAACCTGCGACTGTGTGGCTTTTAAGCGGCTGGCAAGTAGCCCGCGCCGCGCGTCGTCAAGTTCCGAGGCAAAATCATCTATCAGGTACAGGCAGCGTCGCCCACTTTCGCGGGTGAGGAATTCCCCCTGCGCCAGGCGCAGCGCGCACATCAGGAGCTTCAGCTGCCCGCGCGACAGCGTGTCTTCCACCGGCGCACCGTCGGCACGAATGCGGAAATCCGCCTTGTGCGGGCCGTGCGCGGTGTAGGTCAACATGCGATCGCGCTCGAAGCTTCTCTCTAACACCTCGGCATAATCCGTCTCTTTTTCCCAGCCACGCTGGAAAGAGAAGGTGAGAGAGAACTCGGGTAAAAACTGTTTGCAGGTATCGGCCATGTCTTCGGCGATACCTGCGCTGTATTCGGCACGCCAGCGGCTGATTTGTTCCGCAAGAGGAATTAATTCCATGTCCCACGGACGCAGCTGGGCGTAGCGCGTGACCTGGCGCAATGCGGCGTTACGCTGTTTAAGCAGACGCTTCAGATTGCTCCAGGCGTTAAAGAAACCGGCTTCATTGTGAAAGCATCCCCAGTCGAGGAACGCTCTTCTGTATTTGGGGCCGCCGTTGAGTAAAGTAAACCCCTCCGGCGTAATCAGCTGCATCGGCATCAGCAGTGCCAGCTCCGCCACCTTGTGGCCGTCGGTGCCGTCGATGCGCACCTTGCTGTCGCCCTGCTTGTCTTTGGTCAGGCCGATGGCGGTTTCCCGCTCGGCACCCTGCAAGCGCCCATGCAGCACAAACGCATCCTGCTCGTGGCGAATCACGCGACCAATCTGCAAACTGCGAAACGCCCGGCCATGACCGAGCGTATAGATGGCTTCCAGCACGCTGGTTTTGCCGCTGCCGTTCGCGCCAACCAGGAAATTAAAGCCAGGGGATAAAGCGAGATCCGCGCTCTCGATGTTGCGAAAGTCGCGGATCAACAGACGGGTGAGCGACATTACAGTCTCATTGGCATGACAACATAAGCAGCCGACTGTGATGCGGCATCTTCAATCTGTACGCTCGAAACGGAGTCAGTCAGCAGGATGCGAACGTTCTCGCATTTCAGTGCATTCAGCACATCCAGCACATAGCTGACGTTGAAGCCGATTTCCATCTCAGCCCCGGCGTAGGTGACGTCCAGAATCTCTTCTGCCTCTTCCTGCTCCGGGTTGTTGGCGGTGATTTTGATCTGGTTTTCACTCACGTACAGACGTACGCCGCGGAATTTCTCGTTGGAGAGAATAGCGGCGCGCGCGAACGCCTGCTTGAGGATGTCGCAACCTGCCTCCAGCGTTTTGTCCGGGTTCTTCGGCAATACGCGGCGATAATCCGGGAAACGTCCGTCTACCAGCTTCGATGTGAAGACAAAATCGCCCACGTGGGCACGAATATTGTTGCTACCAATCTGCACGCGCAGCGGGGTGTCGCCGCCGTCGAGCATACGCATCAGTTCAATTACGCCTTTACGCGGTACGATCACCGAATGGTTTGGCAGTGAATCGCCAATCGGCATAGAACAGACCGCCAGACGGTGACCGTCTGTAGCCACGGTACGCAGCTCTTCACCTTCGGTTTCGAACAGCATGCCGTTTAAGTAGTAACGAACGTCCTGATGCGCCATAGAGAACTGCGTGGCTTCAATCAGACGCTTCATCGTCGCCTGCGGCAGGGTAAATTCAACTTCGCTCTGCCAGTCATCCAGGTTCGGGAAGTCCGCAGCGGGCAGCGTGGAGAGGGAGAAACGGCTGCGGCCAGAGCGCACCAGCATGCGGTCGCCCTCCAGCTGCACGGCGATTTCAGCGCCTTCCGGCAGCCCACGGCAAATATCAAAGAATTTACGTGCCGGAACCGTGGTCGCGCCCGCGTCGTGCGGCTGAGTCAGCGTAACGCGCGCGATCATTTCCATTTCCAGATCTGTGCCGGTCAGCGACAGCGTACCGTCAGCGACCTGAAGCAGCAGGTTTCCAAGAATAGGCAGCGTAGGGCGGCCGCCTAATGGGCCACTCACCTGTTGCAGCGGTTTTAATAAATGTTCACGTTCAACGGTAAATTTCATAGCGTCACGATGATAATGTTCTGATTAAATTGGAAAAATCTTCTTTTATGTCGTGGCTTTCTTCGCGTAACTGCTCAATCTTGCGACAGGCGTGCAGCACGGTCGTATGGTCACGGCCACCAAACGCATCACCGATTTCCGGCAGGCTGTGGTTGGTGAGCTCTTTTGCCAGCGCCATCGCCATCTGACGCGGACGCGCCACCGAGCGGGAACGACGTTTAGACAGTAAATCTGCCACTTTGATCTTGTAGTACTCAGCCACCGTCTTCTGAATATTGTCGATGGTGACCAGTTTTTCCTGCAATGCCAACAAATCGCGCAGCGCTTCACGCACAAAATCGATGGTGATCGCACGACCGGTAAAATTGGCGTTGGCGATAACGCGGTTCAGTGCCCCTTCCAGCTCACGAACGTTGGAACGCAGGCGCTTGGCAATAAAGAACGCCACTTCACCCGGCAGGCGAATGTCGTTCTCGTCGGCTTTTTTCATCAGGATCGCGACGCGGGTTTCCAGCTCCGGCGGCTCGATCGCCACGGTCAGGCCCCAGCCGAAGCGGGATTTGAGACGATCTTCAACGCCGTTGATCTCTTTTGGATAACGATCCGAGGTCAAAATGATCTGCTGATTGCCTTCCAGCAGGGCGTTAAAGGTGTGGAAAAACTCTTCCTGCGATCGTTCTTTATTGGCAAAGAACTGGATGTCATCGATCAGCAGCGCATCAACGGAACGGTAGTAGCGTTTAAACTCTTCGATCGCATTGTTTTGCAGGGCTTTTACCATGTCCTGAACGAAGCGTTCGGAGTGCATATACACTACTTTGGCATTGGGCTTACGCGCCATAATGCCGTTGCCCACCGCATGCAGCAGGTGCGTTTTACCGAGACCCGTGCCGCCATAAAGGAACAGCGGGTTGTAAGCACCACCGGGATTATCGGCAACCTGGCGGGCCGCCGCGCGCGCCAGCTGGTTCGACTTACCTTCAACGAAGTTATCGAACGTGTGTTTCACGTTAACATTAGAGCGGTAGGTAGGCTCAGCGGGGGCCGGAACGTTATCCCAGCCCTGACGAGCCGGTGCAACGCGAGGCGCTGGAGCGGGCGCCGCCTGTGCAGGGGCTGCCACATTGACAACTTCACGAACGGTTTGGGTGACCGGCTTTGTGCCCACTTCAAAACGCAGCTGTGGGGCATCTGACCCGCAGAAATCGTTCAGCAGTCCATTGATGTTATTAAGGTATTTATCCCTTACCCAATCGAGCACGAAACGGTTTGGCGCGTACAAAGCCAGCGTGTTATCGCTCAGTTCCGCCTGCAATGGGCGGATCCACATACTGAATTCTGTGGCTGGTAACTCATCCTGCAATCGGGCAAGACACTGCTGCCAAAGCGAAAGTGACACGGCGGACTCCACTCGAACAATAAAAGAAAACTATTGAATATTCATGATTGTTGGCGCACATCGACATGACCCCATCAGGGTGATGTGCGAACCGCTATCTGCGGTTATACACGCTATCGTTGATACAGCCTGAACGATGTTGTGTTTATGTCCGGCCAGGATCGCTGGATCCCGATCAGGACCGCGGATCATAGCCTAAACTGAGCCAGAGATCTTCTGTTTCTCACAGATTCTTCCCGATTTATCCACAGGAAGATCCGGAATCGGGTAAGTGTAAACGATCCTGACGCGAGTGCCTCGCGATTTAGGCCGCATATTGGAAAATTTAATGAGCACAGACAATTTTGGGCTTAAATGATCTAACGAAGATCCAGGAGGATCCTTGCGCTTTGTTGGCGAGCCCGTATAATCCTCGACCCGGCGCGTGATGCTCATCTTCCTGCGTCGTTCGTTGCTCATTTTCCACGCGAAATCGTGCGGAAATACGCAGGGATTTAAGGAAAGAGAATTGACTCCGGAGTGTACAATTATTACAATCCGGCCTCTTTAATCACCCACGCTGAGGCGTTAGTCGTTCGAATCTCGTTCGGGTATACGCAAAAGTCAGTGAATTTATTCAAGTTTAGGTAGAAATCGCCATGAAACGCACTTTTCAACCGTCTGTACTGAAGCGCAACCGTTCTCACGGCTTCCGTGCTCGTATGGCTACTAAAAATGGTCGTCAGGTTCTGGCACGTCGTCGTGCTAAAGGCCGCGCTCGTCTGACCGTTTCCAAGTAATAAAGCTAACCCCTGAGTGGTTAAGCTCGCATTTCCCAGGGAGTTACGTTTGTTAACTCCCACTCATTTCACTTTCGTCTTCCAGCAGCCACTACGGGCTGGCACGCCGCAAATCACCATCCTCGGCCGCCAAAATTCGCTGGGGCATCCCCGCATCGGTCTCACAGTCGCCAAGAAAAACGTTAAGCGTGCGCATGAACGCAACCGGATTAAACGTCTGACGCGTGAAAGCTTCCGTTTACGTCAGCACGAACTGCCTTCAATGGATTTCGTGGTGGTGGCTAAAAAAGGGGTTGCCGACCTCGATAACCGTGCTCTCTCGGAAGCGTTGGAAAAATTATGGCGCCGCCACTGTCGCCTGGCTCGCGGGTCCTGATAGCCCTCATTCGGGTCTATCAACGCCTGATTAGTCCGCTACTCGGGCCACATTGCCGTTTCACGCCAACATGCTCAAGCTACGGAATTGAGGCATTGCGCAGGTTTGGAGTGATAAAAGGCAGTTGGTTGACGGTGAAACGCGTATTAAAATGCCACCCTTTACACCCAGGTGGAGACGACCCCGTCCCTCCAGGACCTTTTGATACCAGAGAACACTAACGATGGATTCGCAACGCAATCTTCTTATCATCGCTTTGTTGTTCGTGTCTTTCATGATCTGGCAGGCATGGGAGCAGGATAAAAATCCTCAACCCCAGCAGCAGACCACGCAGACCACGACCACCGCAGCGGGTAGCGCCGCCGACCAGGGCGTACCGGCCAGTGGCCAGGGGAAACAGATTACGGTTAAGACCGATGTGCTTGAGCTGACTATCAACACCCGTGGTGGTGATGTTGAGCAGGCGCTGCTGTTGACCTACCCGAAAGAGCTGAAGTCTACCGAACCGTTCCAGTTACTGGAAACCACGCCTGAGTTTATCTACCAGGCACAGAGCGGCCTGACCGGTCGTGATGGCCCGGATAACCCGGCGAACGGTGCGCGTCCACTGTATAACGTCGAGAATGACACCTATGTGCTGGCTGATGGTCAGAACGAACTGGTTATTCCGATGACCTACACCGACGCGGCAGGCAACACCTTCACCAAAACCTTCACCCTGAAACGCGGTGAATATGCGGTGAACGTGGGCTACAGCGTACAGAACACCGGTGCGAAACCGCTGGAAATCTCTACCTTTGGTCAGCTGAAGCAGTCCATCAATCTGCCGTCTCACCGTGACACCGGAAGCAGCAACTTTGCGCTGCATACCTTCCGTGGCGCGGCTTACTCCACGCCAGATACTAAGTACGAGAAATACAAATTCGACACCATTGCCGATAACGAAAACCTGAACGTCAGCTCTAAAGGCGGTTGGGTCGCAATGCTGCAACAGTATTTCGCGACGGCGTGGGTACCGAATAACGACGGTACGAACAACTTCTACACCGCGAACCTCGGCAACGGTATTGCAGCCATCGGCTACAAATCTCAGCCGGTTCTGGTGCAGCCGGGTCAAACCGGTAAGCTGGCAAGCACCCTGTGGGTCGGCCCGGAAATCCAGGACAAAATGGCTGCCGTTGCGCCGCACCTGGATCTGACCGTTGATTACGGTTGGTTGTGGTTCATCTCTCAGCCGCTGTTTAAGCTGCTGAAGTTCATCCACAGCTTCCTGGGTAACTGGGGCTTCTCCATCATCGTTATCACCTTTATCGTTCGTGGCATCATGTACCCGCTGACTAAAGCGCAGTACACCTCCATGGCGAAGATGCGTATGCTACAGCCGAAGATTCAGGCTATGCGTGAGCGTCTGGGCGATGACAAACAGCGTCAGAGCCAGGAGATGATGGCCCTGTATAAAGCAGAAAAAGTGAACCCACTGGGTGGTTGCTTCCCGCTGCTGATTCAGATGCCAATCTTCCTTGCGCTGTACTACATGCTGATGGGTTCCGTTGAGCTGCGCCACGCGCCGTTCGCCCTGTGGATCCATGACCTGTCCGCACAGGACCCGTACTACATCCTGCCGATCCTGATGGGCGTGACGATGTTCTTCATCCAGAAGATGTCTCCGACCACCGTGACTGACCCGATGCAGCAGAAGATCATGACCTTTATGCCGGTCATCTTCACCGTGTTCTTCCTGTGGTTCCCGTCAGGTCTGGTGCTGTACTATATCGTCAGCAACCTGGTGACCATCATCCAGCAGCAGCTGATTTACCGTGGTCTGGAAAAACGTGGCCTGCATAGCCGCGAAAAGAAAAAGTCCTGATTCGGTAACTTAACGCTAAAATAAGGGCGGTCGATTGACCGCCTTTTTTATTTGTATTGAACGAGAGCAACCATGAGCCATAACGACACTATCGTCGCCCAGGCAACCCCACCGGGACGCGGTGGTGTAGGCATTCTGCGCATCTCCGGCCTGAAGGCGCGTGAGGTGGCCGAAGCGGTGCTGGGTAAACTGCCAAAGCCGCGCTACGCTGATTATCTGCCATTTAAAGATGCCGACGGCACCTCGCTGGACCAGGGCATTGCGCTGTGGTTCCCCGGCCCAAACTCCTTTACTGGCGAAGACGTGCTGGAGCTTCAGGGTCACGGCGGCCCGGTGATCCTCGACCTGCTGTTAAAACGTATTCTGACCCTGCCTGGCCTGCGCATTGCGAAGCCGGGTGAGTTCTCCGAGCGTGCCTTCCTGAACGATAAGCTCGACCTGGCTCAGGCCGAAGCGATTGCCGACCTGATCGACGCCAGTTCCGAACAGGCAGCCCGCTCCGCGCTGAACTCGTTGCAGGGGGCATTTTCCGCACGCGTGAATCACCTTGTGGAAGCACTTACTCACCTGCGAATCTATGTTGAAGCGGCTATCGACTTCCCGGACGAGGAGATTGACTTCCTTTCTGACGGCAAAATCGAAGCCCAGCTCAACCAGGTGATGAACGATCTGGATGCCGTTCGCGCCGAAGCGCGCCAGGGCAGCCTGCTGCGTGAGGGCATGAAGGTGGTGATTGCTGGTCGCCCCAACGCCGGGAAATCAAGCCTGCTGAACGCTCTGGCGGGCCGTGAAGCGGCGATCGTGACCGACATAGCCGGCACCACCCGCGACGTCCTGCGCGAGCATATCCATATCGACGGCATGCCGCTGCACATCATCGATACCGCTGGCCTGCGCGATGCGAGCGATGAAGTCGAGCGTATCGGTATCGAACGCGCCTGGCAGGAGATCGAGCAGGCCGACCGCGTGCTGTTTATGGTGGACGGAACCACAACCGACGCCGTTGACCCGGCAGAAATCTGGCCAGACTTTATCGCCCGTCTCCCGGCCAAACTGCCGATCACCGTGGTGCGCAATAAGGCCGACGTTACCGGCGAAACGCTGGGCATCAGCGATGTGAATGGTCACTCACTTATTCGCCTGTCGGCCCGTACCGGGGAAGGCGTGGAAGCCCTGCGTAACCATCTCAAACAGAGCATGGGCTTCGACACCAGTATGGAGGGCGGCTTCCTGGCGCGTCGTCGTCACTTGCAGGCGCTGGAAGAGGCGGCTCGCCACCTTGAGCAGGGCAAAGCCCAGCTGATCGGCGCTTGGGCCGGCGAGCTGCTGGCGGAGGAACTGCGTCTGGCGCAGCAGAACCTGAGCGAGATCACCGGGGAGTTTACGTCGGACGATCTGCTTGGACGAATTTTCTCAAGCTTCTGTATTGGTAAGTAATTCCCGATAGAACATGGTGATTTCCTCCAGGGAAATCACCATTATCCCAATGGCAACTCGCTTAATCCCCCCATGCCCCCTATCCTGCTTGCCTGCATCTATGGGGGATTTATGGCTCGTTTTCTGTTTTGTAGTTTCGCATTAGTTCTGCTGTATCCGTCCGGTATTGATATGTATCTGGTGGGGCTACCGCATATTGCCCGCGATCTGGGTGCCAGCGAGGCGCAACTGCACATCGCGTTTTCGGCCTACCTCGCGGGAATGGCGTCGTCGATGGTATTTGCCGGGAAAATCGCGGACAGAGCCGGCCGTCAACCCGTCGCCATTACGGGGGCGGTTATCTTTACGCTGGCATCGGTACTGTGTTCAATGGCTCAGGAAAGCACAATGTTCCTGTCAGGGCGCTTTATCCAGGGCATTGGCGCGGGCGGCTGTTACGTGGTGGCGTTTGCCATTCTGCGCGATACCTTGAGCGCCCAGCGCCGCGCCAGGGTGCTGTCGATGCTGAACGGCATTACCTGCATCATCCCGGTGCTGGCACCGGTTGTAGGCTACCTGATCATGCTGAAATTTCCATGGCAGAGCCTTTTCTGGACCATGGCCACAATGGGCGCCATCGTCTTTATACTGTCCGTGACGGTGTTGAAAGAGACCCATCCCGGTTCGCAGCAGACGCACCACGCTGCTACCATTCATCCGGCTGAAAAGCTCCTGGATCGCTTTTTCCTGAGCCGCCTGGCCATCATCACGCTCAGCGTGGCGGTGATCCTCACCTATGTAAACGTTTCCCCGGTGTTACTGATGGAGACGATAGGCTTCGATCGCGGTGAGTATTCGACGGTGATGGCGCTCAATGCGATGGTCAGCATGGCAGTTTCATTCTCGATGCCCTTTGCGCTCAATATCTTCCGCCAGCGCACGCTGATGCTCACTTCACAGACGCTGTTTCTCGCCGCAGGCGTAATTCTGGCGACCGCCACCTCACATGCGCTGATGCTGGTGGGTATGACCCTGATCTGCGCCGGATTCTCCGGCGGCTTCGGCGTGGCGATGAGTCAGGCGCTTGGCCCGTTCTCACTGCGGGCAGGCGTGGCAAGCTCGGTGCTGGGCATTGCGCAGGTCTGCGGTTCGTCGCTGTGGATTTGGCTGGCGGCGGTGATCGGCCTTAACGCGCTGAATATGCTGATCGGGGTTCTGATTGGCTGTAGCATACTCTGCATTACCTTACTTATGGTCATCCAGCCCGCGGCGCACTATGAAAAAGCCCATCAGCAGTCTCGATCTTAATCTTTTACTTTGCCTGCAGTTGTTGTTGCAGGAGCGCAGCGTCACCAAAGCCGCGAAGCGAATGAACGTGACGCCGTCCGCAGTGAGTAAATCGCTGGCGAAGCTGCGCGACTGGTTCGACGATCCGCTGTTTGTGAAAACGCCTTTAGGGCTACTGCCCACGCCGCTAACGGTGAGTCTGGAACAGGATCTGGCCGACTGGATGCAGATTGGCAATCAGATCGTCGATAAATTCCACCATAGCTCTCCAGGCGGGCTCAAGTTTGTGCTCGCCGCCGAAACGCCGCTGATGCTGATTCGCTTTAACACCCTGCTGGAGCAGGTGAATGAGCGCTACCCACAGGCGACGGTGAAGTTGCGCCAGTGGGATTATGATTCGCTGGACGCCATTACGCGCGGGGAGGTCGATCTCGGTTTTACCGGCCGCGAAACGCACCCGCGCTCCCGCGAGCTGCTAAAGCTGATGCCGTGGTTTATTGACTACGAAATCCTGTTCAGCGATCGTCCGTGCGTCTATCTGCGAGAAGATCATCCGGCACTTCACGAAGCGTGGAACCTTGAGACGTTTCTGCGCTACCCGCATATCAGCATCTTCTGGGAGCGCAGCGATACCTGGGCGCTTGATGAAGTGCTAAAAGAGATGGGCCGCGAGCGCAACGTCGCCATGAGCCTGCCCGGCTTTGAACAGTCGATGTTTATGGCGGCTCAGCCGGACCACAACTACATTGCCACTGCGCCCTACTACTGCCATCACTACAATCAACTCCACCAGCGTAATCTGGTCTGCCTTCCCATTCCCATCGATGAGGCGCAAGCAGAAAAGCTGACCGTACCCTTCACGCTAATCTGGCATAAGCGGAACAGCCATAATCCGAAAATTATCTGGCTGCGCGAAACTATAAAAGCCCTGTATACCGCGCCAGGTCAGGTTTTTGCCTAAGATAATGTAAAGTTCGGTCCTCAGGCTTCTCTTATTTCTATTTACTGATTAAAACAGAAGCTGAGTTAAGCGATAATCATGTAACCGTTTAACCGACTACGACCATTATCAGGGAGCGAAAAATGGCTACGCACTTTGCACGAGGAACATTAACGGAAGGGCATCTCGTATCGGCCAGAATTTCTTCAGCCTGTCACAGTGAGGCGCTCAAACTACCTGAACACCGCAGGACGCGGTTTTTAGCTTCCAGAGCGCTCCTCGCAGAACTGCTTTTTATGCTGTACGGCACCAGCGAATTACCGGACATACTCACCCAGCCAGAAGGTCGCCCGGTTTTTGCGGACCCGGCACTCCCCCATTTTTCCATTGCGTATACCGGCAACATTGTTGGCGTCGCGCTGACGACTGAAGGTGATTGCGGCCTGGATATGGAGCTGCAACGCGTCACGCGCAGCTTCCATGGTGCTAACGCGCTCGATGAATACCCGCTCTCCAGCAATGAAAAGCTGTGGATACGTAACCAGAACGATCCCGTTGAAGCCAGAGCGCAGCTCATCACCCTTCGCCAGAGCATCCGTAAACTGAGCGGCGCGGCATCAGACGACGCCAGCCTGTTGCAGCTGCTTCCCGGCTCCGGACGCCTGCGTGCCGCGAAAGCGTCGCTGGTAGAGGCGCTCAGCGACGCTGAGGACGTACTGATCTGGTCCGTTGCGGTGAGCCCCGCCATCGAACGGCTGAAAATCTGGGAGTTTGACAGTATTCGCGGTTGGCGTAGTCTTCCGGATGTACCTGAGCGCGCCAACGAGCCCGCCGCGCGCCTGATGCGATTAACCAGTTTACCGGCAGAAAAAGCATACACCCATAGCTGATCCGTCCAGGGTCATCATGATGAAACAGGAGTAATCATGTCTGATACGTTGAAAGTTGTTACGTTACTGGGAAGCCTGCGCAAAGGTTCGTTTAACGGGATGGTAGCGCGCACGCTGCCACAGCTGGCGCCTGCGGGAATGGAGATCAGCGCCCTGCCGTCTATTGGCGACATCCCGCTTTATGATGCTGACGTTCAGCAGGAAGAAGGGTTCCCGCACAGCGTGGAGGCGATAGCCGAGCAGATCCGTCAGGCTGATGGTGTAGTGATTGTAACGCCAGAATATAACTACTCGGTTCCGGGGGGTCTGAAGAACGCGATTGACTGGTTATCCCGTTTACCGGAGCAGCCGCTGTCAGGCAAACCGGTGCTGATCCAGACCAGCTCAATGGGCGCCATCGGCGGTGCGCGCTGCCAGTATCACCTGCGACAGATCCTGGTGTTCCTGGATGCGATGGTGATGAACAAGCCGGAATTTATGGGCGGCGTGATTCAGAACAAAGTCGACCCGCAGACGGGTGAAGTGGTGGATCAGAGTACGCGTGATCATCTCTCTGGTCAGTTGACTGCGTTTGGGGATTATATTAAGCGGGTTAAAAGCTGATAAAAAAGCCCGGTGGCGCTAGCGCTTACCGGGCCTACACTCATCAGTAGGTCAGGTAAGCGAAGCGCCACCTGACACCACACACCGCACCTTAGTGCGCGTCAATAAACACAATCTTGAGCACAAACAGCAGCGCCACAATCATCACGCACGGGCTGAGTTCGCGGAAACGGCCGGTACCGATCTTCATCACACAGTACGAGATAAAGCCCAGCGCGATACCTTCGGTGATCGAGAAGCTGAACGGCATCATCACCGCGGTAATAAACGCCGGAACGGCTTCCGTCAGATCTTCCCACTTCACGCGCGCCAGGCTCGAGGTCATCAGCACGCCGACGTAGATCAGCGCGCCAGCTGCCGCGTACGGTGGCACCATCCCCGCCAGCGGAGAGAGGAAGATCACCAGCAGGAACAGCAGACCCACGACTACCGCCGTCAGGCCAGTACGGCCACCCACGGACACGCCGGAAGAGGATTCAATGTAAGCGGTAACAGAGGAGGTGCCGATGAAAGAACCCGCAACGGACGAGATGCTATCCACATACAGCGCCTGCTTCATGCGCGGGAATTTGCCTTTCTCGTCCGCCAGACCCGCTTTGTCCGTCACGCCAATCAGCGTACCGGAGGAGTCAAACAGGTTGACCAGCATGAAAGAGAAAATCACTCCGGCCAGACCCAGGTTCAGCGAGCCCGCCAGATCAACGTGACCAATCACGGTAGAAACGCTCGGTGGCGCAGAGACAATACCGCTGTAATGCACGTCACCCAGCATCCAGCCCAGCAGCGTGGTCACGATGATAGAGACCAGCACCGCAGCGTGGATGTTACGCGACGCCAGGATCGCGATAATAAAGAAGCCCAGCACGCCCAGCAGCACGCTGTGAGAGGTCAGGTTACCAATACTCACCAGCGTTTCCGGGTTCGCCACGATTACGCCAGCGTTTTTCAGCCCCATCATGCCGATAAACAGACCGATACCGCTGGTGATACCCACGCGCAGGCTCACGGGAATGTTCGCAATCATCCAGTAGCGCACACGGAAGATGGTCAGCAGCAGCAGGCCGACCGCGCCCCAGAAAATAGCCCCCATCCCAACCTGCCACGGCAGGCCCATCGCCTGAACCACCACGAACGCAAAGAACGCATTAAGACCCATTGCCGGGGCCAGCGCCACGGGCAGATTAGCGAAAACGCCCATCAGGATGCTGCCAAGGGCCGCGATCAGACAGGTGGTAACAAAGACGGCGCTGGTGTCCATGCCAGCCACGCCCAGAATTTGCGGGTTAACGAAAACGATATAGACCATCGTCAGGAAGGTAGTAAAACCGGCGATCACTTCGGTGCGTGCCGTTGTGCCGTGCTCGCGCAGTTTGAACACGCGCTCAAGCAGCCCCTGACCAGATGTCTGGGTAGTGTGTTGTTGACTCATCATCAATTTCCGAACAAGGAGGGAAAATTCGTCGCTATCCTATACCAAAATGCGACAATAGTGGCGGTTACGGGATACTTTTTTCATTGATTTTGCTTATACGGCAACGATTGCGTCTCGTTAAACTGTCGTACGTAAACGTTAAACTTGTTAAAAGGGAAAGGCATGTCCGGAATTGAAGCGGTATTTTTCGACTGTGACGGTACGCTGGTCGACAGTGAGGTCATTTGTTCCCGCGCGTATGTCGCCATGTTCCAGGAATTTGGCATTACGCTCGATCTCGAAGAGGTGTTTAAACGCTTTAAGGGCGTAAAGCTGTACGAGATCATCGACATCATTAACGAAGAGCACGGGGTGGATCTGGCGAAAGCGGATCTGGAACCGGTGTACCGCGCCGAGGTCGCACGCCTCTTCGACGCCGAGCTGGAAGTTATCGCCGGCGCTAACGCGCTGCTGGATGCGATGACGGTGCCGATCTGCGTGGTCTCTAACGGCCCGGTCAGCAAAATGCAGCACTCACTCGGCAAGCTGGACATGTTGCACCACTTCCCGGAAAAACTGTTCAGCGGCTACGATATCCAGCGCTGGAAGCCGGATCCGGCATTGATGTTCCACGCGGCGAAGGCGATGAACGTCAACGTGGAGAACTGCATCCTGGTGGATGACTCGTCTGCGGGCGCGCAGTCGGGGATTGATGCGGGGATGGAGGTGTTTTACTTCTGCGTCGATCCGCACAACAAGCCGATCGAGCATCCAAAAGTGACGACCTTTACAGACCTGGCGCAGCTGCCGGAACTGTGGAAGGCGCGCGGGTGGGATATTACTCGCTGAAAAAACAAAGCCGGATGGCGCTAACGCTTATCCGGCCTACAAGGATCGTAGGGCGGGTAAGCGATAGCGCCACCCGCCACACACATCACTCTTTCGGATCTTTACCCGCCAGCAGCTTGTCCAGCTCGTCGCCGCCCACGTGACGGAAATCTTGTCCCTTCACGAAGTAGAAGATGTATTCGCAAATGTTCTGGCAGCGGTCGCCAATACGCTCAATTGAGCGCGCGCAGAACAGCGCGGTCAGCACGCTTGGAATGGTACGGGAATCTTCCATCATGTAGGTCATTAGCTGACGCACTATGCCTTCGTATTCCTGGTCAACTTTCTTATCTTCACGGTAGATACGGACCGCTTCGTCCAGATCCATGCGCGCGAAAGCGTCCAGCACATCGTGCAGCATCTGCACGGTGTGGCGACCGAGAGACTCCAGGCTCACCAGCAGCGGCTGGTGCTGCTGGGAGAATTTCTCCAGCGCGGTGCGGCAGATTTTATCCGCCACGTCACCAATACGCTCCAGCTCGGCGATAGTTTTGATGATCGCCATTACCAGACGCAGGTCGCTCGCGGTTGGCTGACGCTTGGCAATGATGCGCACGCACGCTTCGTCGATGGCGACTTCCATCATATTGACGTTGTGATCGCCTTCGATAACGCGCTTCGCCAGCTCGCTGTCCTGGTTGTGCATTGCCGTAATCGCATCAGAAAGCTGCTGCTCGACCATGCCGCCCATGGTCATCACCTGGGTGCGAATGCTTTCCAGCTCTGCGTTAAACTGGCCGGAAATGTGTTTATTAAGATTGAGGTTGTCCATGGTTTCTCCACATGCACTAAGGCAAATCAACCGTAGCGGCCAGTAATATAATCTTCGGTTTGTTTCTTCGCAGGACGGGTGAACAGCGCGTCCGTATCGCTGAACTCAATCAACTCGCCCAGGTACATAAACGCCGTGTGGTCAGAACAACGGGCAGCCTGCTGCATGTTGTGAGTGACGATCACCACGGTGTAATCCTGCTTCAGCTCGGTGATCAGCTCTTCGATACGCCCGGTTGAGATCGGGTCCAGGGCTGAGCACGGCTCATCCAGCAGCAAGACTTCCGGGCGAATGGCGATACCGCGCGCAATGCACAGACGCTGCTGCTGACCACCGGAGAGAGAGTACCCGCTCTGGTGAAGTTTATCTTTGGTTTCGTTCCATAATGCGGCCTTGGTCAATGCCCACTGCACGCGCTCGTCCATATCCGCACGGGAGAGCTTCTCAAACAGACGCACACCAAAGGCGATGTTGTCATAGATCGACATCGGGAACGGCGTGGGTTTCTGGAACACCATCCCCACTTTCGCACGCAGCAGGGCGATATCCTGGGTATTGGTCAGGATGTTGTCACCGTCCAGCAGAATTTCACCTTCTGCGCGCTGCTCCGGATAGAGCGAATACATTTTGTTAAAGGTGCGCAGCAGCGTGGATTTACCACAGCCAGACGGACCGATAAATGCCGTGACCTGGTTCTTCGCGATATCCAGGTTGATATTCTTCAGGGCATGGAATTTGCCGTAGTAGAAGTTCAAATCACGAACCTGAATCTTACCCGGGGCAGTATCAACCATACTCATTGACTCATTTCCTCATTCGGCGCCGCGATGTGCCGCGCCGTAAAAATTTAACCGTGTTTCTGCTTCGCGAAAATGACGCGCGCCAGAATGTTCAGCAACAGTACGCAAAGGGTGATGATCAGCACCCCGGCCCAGGCCAGCTGCTGCCATTCCGCGAATGGGCTCATCGCAAATTTAAAGATCGTCACCGGCAGGTTGGCGATCGGCTGCATCATGTCCGTACTCCAGAACTGGTTGGAGAGGGCGGTAAACAGCAGCGGTGCGGTTTCACCAGCGATACGGGCGATAGCCAGCAGGATACCGGTCATGATCCCCGAGACGGACGCTTTCAGGGTGATCGCCGAAATCATTTTCCATTTCGGCGTGCCCAGCGCGTAAGCCGCTTCACGCAGGCTGTCCGGCACCAGTTTCAGCATGTTTTCAGTGGTACGAATAACGATAGGCACCTGCAACAGCGCCAGCGCAATCACACCCGCCCAGCCGGAGAAGTGTTCCATTTGCGCCACCACGATGGTGTAAACAAACAGACCTACCACTATCGACGGGGCAGAAAGCAGAATGTCGTTAATAAAGCGGATGACTTCAGCGATCCAGGACTTGCGGCCATACTCCGCCAGATAGATACCCGCCATGATGCCCAACGGCGTACCGAAAACGGTCGCCCACAGGATCAGCAGGCCGCTGCCCGCCAGGGCGTTTGCTAGACCACCACCCGCCGTGTTTGGCGGCGGCGTCATCTCGGTGAACAGCGCCAGGGACATTCCATCAATACCACGGGTGATGGTGGACATCAGGATCCAGATCAGCCAGAACAGGCCGAACGCCATCGTGGCCATGGAAAGCGTCAGCGCAATGCGGTTTTTAATCCGGCGCTTTGACTGCATTTTGCGACGAGATTCCGCAAGCTGAGCGGTGTTTTGCATGTCGAGAGTCGCCATTAGCGTGCCCCCTCGTTTTTAGCCAGACGCATAATCATCAGCTTGGAGATAGCCAGCACAATAAAGGTAATAACAAACAGGATCAGACCCAGTTCCATCAGCGCTGCGACGTGCAGCCCGGATTCCGCTTCGGCAAATTCGTTCGCCAGCGCAGAGGTAATACTGTTCCCCGGCATGTAGAGCGACACGCTGTCGAGCTGGTAGGTGTTGCCGATGATAAAGGTCACCGCCATGGTTTCACCCAGCGCGCGGCCTAAGCCCAGCATGATGCCGCCGATCACCCCATTTTTGGTGAACGGAAGGACGATGCGCCAGATAACCTCCCAGGTGGTGCAGCCGATGCCGTAGGCCGACTCTTTCATCATCACCGGGGTTTGTTCGAAGACATCGCGCATGACCGCCGCAATGTACGGAATAATCATGATGGCGAGGATCACGCCAGCCGCCAGAATACCGATACCGAATGCCGGGCCAGAGAACAGGGCGCCCACAAACGGAACGGCGGAGAGAACATTACCCACCGGCTCCTGGAAGTACGTCGCAAACAGCGGAGCAAAGATAAACAGGCCCCACATGCCGTAAACGATACTTGGGATGGCCGCCAGCAGTTCAATGGCGATACCCAGCGGACGTCGCAGCCAGCCTGGTGCCAGCTCCGTCAGGAACAGGGCAATACCGAAGCTTACCGGCACCGCAATCAGCAGAGCGATAAAAGAGGTCACCAGCGTGCCGTAAATCGGCACCAGCGCACCGTAAATATCGTTCGGCGCATCCCACTCTTTGGTCCACAGGAAGGCGAAACCAAATTTTTGAATGCTCGGCCAGGAGGAGAAAATGAGGGACACGATAATGCCGCCCAGCAGCAATAGCACAATCAGCGCAGCCAGTTTCACCAGCGCGCTGAAAATCATGTCACCTTTTTTACCCGGAGGGTTAAATGCAGGCTTGGTTGCAGCCATAAATTACTCTTCTTTATGAGACGTCTTACGAATATGCCCGGTGGCGCTGGCGCTTACCGGGCCTACAGGATGAACCGTAGGGCGGGATCGCTGCGCGCCACCCGCCATCTTCGTCAAAAATATCCTGTTAGTACAGCGCTTTACCGCTGCTGTCTTTCACGTTGGTTTTCCATGCAGCACGGATCTGCTCAACCACGCTGTCTGGCAGGCTGGCGTAATCCAGGTCATTCGCCTGTTTGCCGCCGTTTTTGTATGCCCAGTCGAAGAACTTCAGCACTTCAGCACCCTGCTCAGGCTTCTTCTGCTCTTTGTGGACCAGAATGAAGGTGGTAGACGTGATAGGCCATGCATCGTCGCCTTTCTGGTTGGTCAGGTCCTGAGCGAAGGATTTGCTCCAGTCAGCGCCTTTTGCGGCGTTAGCGAAGTTCTCTTCGGTCGGGCTAACCGGTTTGCCGTCAGCAGAAACCAGTTTGGTGTAAGCCAGGTTGTTCTGCTTCGCGTAAGCGTACTCTACATAGCCGATAGAGCCAGGCAGACGCTGTACGAAGGCAGCGATACCGTCGTTGCCTTTACCGCCCAGACCGGTTGGCCAGTTAACGGTAGAGCCGGAACCGACTTTAGATTTCCACTCTTCGTTCACTTTCGCCAGGTAGCTGGTGAACACGAAAGAGGTACCAGAGCCGTCAGCACGACGAACCACCGCGATATTCTGCGAAGGCAGCTTAACGCCCGGGTTCAGTTTCGTGATGGCTTCGTCATCCCATTTTTTGATTTTGCCCAGATAGATATCACCCAGGGTTTTGCCGTCCAGCACCAGCTCGCCTGATTTCAGGCCAGGGATGTTAACAGCCAGCACAACGCCGCCGATCACGGTCGGGAACTGGAACAGGCCTTCCTGATTCAGTTTTTCATCAGACAGCGGAGCGTCGGATGCGCCGAAATCAACGGTATTCGCGGTAATTTGTTTTACGCCACCGGAGGAGCCGATACCCTGATAGTTGACCTTGTTACCGGTCTCTTTCTGGTAGGTATCCGCCCATTTGGCATACACCGGCGCAGGGAAGGTTGCACCAGCGCCAGTCAGGCTTGCTGCTGCGAAAGCAGAGAAAGCGCTCAGAGATAAGGTCGCGGCGACAACAGTTGCGACAGTGGTACGCATAACTTTCATAATGTCTCCTGCAAGGATTTCGTAAATCATTGTTTAAGTGGCTACGATGAGCAAAATAGGACAAACAGGTGACAGATAAATGTACGAAATATGACAGTTTTATGACAAAGAAAATTTCACTTAAAATTAAGCAAAAATCCATAAATAAATCATAAGCTTAATGATTATTATGACAGATTGTTTTCTGTAATATTTTCTTTATGTGACACTGATAAAATAGCTGAAAATGACGGATTGTCATAAAAAAAGGCTCCACCGGATGGCGGAGCCTGGAAGGATTATTCTACGGTAACGGACTTCGCCAGATTTCGCGGCTGGTCAACGTCGGTGCCTTTGATCAGCGCGACGTGGTAAGCCAGTAGTTGCAGCGGTACGGTGTAGAAGATCGGCGCAATCACCTCTTCCACATGCGGCATCTCGATGATGTGCATGTTGTCGCTGCTGGCAAAACCGGCATCTTTATCCGCAAAGACGTACAGTACACCACCACGGGCGCGCACCTCTTCGATGTTAGATTTCAGTTTTTCCAGCAGTTCGTTGTTCGGTGCCACCACGATAACCGGCATATCCGCGTCGATCAGCGCCAGCGGACCGTGTTTCAGCTCGCCTGCCGCGTAGGCTTCCGCGTGGATGTAGGAGATCTCTTTCAGCTTCAGCGCGCCTTCCAGCGCGATAGGGTACTGATCGCCACGACCCAGGAACAGAGCGTGGTGCTTATCAGAGAAATCTTCAGCCAGCGCCTCAATGCGCTTGTCCTGAGACAGCATCTGCTCGATACGGCTCGGCAGCGCCTGGAGACCGTGAACGATGTCATGCTCAACGGAAGCATCTTCGCCTTTCAGACGCGCCAGCTTCGCCACCAGCATCAGCAGAACGGTCAGCTGCGTGGTAAACGCTTTGGTGGAGGCCACGCCGATTTCGGTGCCCGCTTTGGTCATCAGCGCCAGATCGGATTCACGCACCAGCGAGGAGCCCGGTACGTTACAGATGGCCAGCGAACCCAGGTAACCCAACTCTTTAGACAGACGCAGCGCCGCCAGGGTATCGGCCGTTTCGCCAGACTGGGAAAGGGTGATCATCAGGCTGTTACGGCGCACAGCGGATTTACGATAGCGGAACTCAGATGCGATTTCGACGTCGCACGGCACGCCCGCCAGGGATTCAAACCAGTAGCGAGAGACCATACCGGAGTTGTAAGAGGTACCGCAGGCCACGATCTGAATGTGCTCGACTTTGCTCAGCATTTCGTTGGCATTGGCGCCCAGCTCGCTCAGATCCACTTCACCATGGCTGATGCGCCCGGTCAGAGTGTTTTTAATGGCGTTTGGCTGTTCGTAGATCTCTTTCTGCATGTAGTGACGGTAAGCGCCTTTGTCGCCCGCGTCGTATTGCAGGTTTGATTCGATTTCCTGGCGCTTAACCTGCTCGCCTTTCGTGTCGAATACGGTCACGCTGCGACGTGTCCCCTCGGCAATGTCGCCCTCTTCCAGGAAGATAAAGCGACGGGTAACCGGCAGCAGCGCCAGCTGGTCGGAAGCGATACAGTTTTCACCCATGCCCAGACCAATCACCATCGGGCTACCGGAACGCGCGGCCAGCAGCGTGGACGGGTCACGGGAATCCATGATCACCGTACCGTAAGCACCACGCAGCTGAGGGATAGCGCGCAGCACCGCATCACGCAGCGTACCGCCCTGTGCCAGCTCCCAGTGCACCAGGTGAGCAATTACTTCGGTGTCGGTTTCAGAGACGAAGGTATAGCCGCGCGCTTTCAGTTCTTCACGCAGCGGTTCGTGGTTTTCGATAATGCCGTTATGCACCACCACAATGTGTTCAGACACATGCGGGTGTGCGTTGCCTTCAGATGGCTCACCGTGAGTCGCCCAGCGGGTATGCGCAATACCGGTGCCACCGTGCAGCGGATGTTCCTCCGCCGCCTGGGCCAGCATCTGCACTTTACCGAGACGACGCAGACGGGTCATATGACCTTCTGCATCGACGACAGCCAGACCGGCTGAGTCATAACCACGGTATTCCAGACGACGTAAACCTTCGAGAAGGATTTCAGCAATATCACGCTGCGCAACTGCGCCGACAATTCCACACATAGTTAGATTTCCTGATTATGGCGTTATGCCATGCGTTGTCGCTGACCTGTATTTGCCCTTTCCGGGCACCCCGAGCCTTGTAGAGAGTGGGGTTATTTTTATGGGTACTGCTGGTGGGGGGAGGATTATGTTATCCCCTCACCCCAGCCCTCTCCCCATAGGGGAGAGGGTGAAAACCGCACCATTCAGTTCCCCTCTCCCCTATGGGGAGAGGGTCAGGGTGAGGGGTGTATATTGTCGTTACTTTTTCTTCACCGGGCGTTTCCAGCCCTGCTTGTGTACCTGCGGAACGCGGCTTAACACCAGCTCGTTCTCGGCCACATCGCGCGTAACGGTTGTCCCGGCGGCAATGGTCACGCCTTTGCCCACGGTAACAGGCGCCACCAGCTGGGTATCGGAACCTACAAACACGTCATCACCGATGATGGTTTTAAACTTATTGGCACCGTCATAGTTACAGGTAATCGTCCCTGCACCGATGTTTACGTTGTCGCCAATTTCCGCATCGCCCAGATAGGTCAGATGACCGGCTTTCGAGCCTTTACCGAGACGTGCTTTTTTCATTTCCACGAAGTTACCTACATGAGCGCCTTCCAGCAGCTCAGCGCCCGGGCGCAGACGCGCAAACGGGCCGATGGTACAGGCGGAATCCAGACGCGCATCTTCTACCACGCTGTACGGGCTGATTTCGCAGTCGTCACCGATCACGCTGTTTTTAATCACACAGCCGGTGCCGATTTTGACGCGGTTGCCCAGCGTGACGTTACCTTCCAGGATAACGTTAGTATCTATTTCAACGTCGCGCCCGTGGGTCAGCGTGCCACGCAGATCGAAACGCGCCGGATCGCGCAGCATAACGCCCGCCAGCAACAGTTTTTCTGCCTGCTCGGACTGGTAAATACGCTCCAGGCGTGACAGCTGTAGACGGTTGTTTACCCCGTCCGTTTCGCTGATACGTGCCGGATGAACGGCAGCAATCTCACGCCCTTCCTGGTACGCCATCGCAATGATGTCGGTGATGTAGTATTCACCCTGCGCGTTGTTATTATTGAGTTTGGACAGCCAGCGCTTCATATCCGCACCGTTCGCAATCAGGATGCCGGTGTTGATCTCCTGAATCTGACGCTGTTCGTCAGTGGCATCTTTATGCTCAACAATCCCGGTTACCTTGCCGTTTTCACGCGTAATGCGGCCATAGCCGGTTGGATCGTCCAGCACGACGGTTAACAACCCAATGCCACCCTGCGGTTTGGCTTCACGCAGGCGAGTGAGGGTTTCAACGGAGATCAGCGGGACGTCGCCGTAGAGCATCAGGATGTCTTCATCATCAGCGAAGAAGGGTGCAGCCTGCTGCATTGCATGACCCGTACCCAGCTGTTCTGCCTGTAGCACCCAGTTGAGATTGTCGTCACGCAGCGTTTTTTTCAGCAGATCGCCGCCATGTCCATAAACCAGATGCACCTGGCTGGCGCCTAATTCATTAGCTGCATCAATAACATGCTGCACCATTGGCTTTCCTGCCAGTGTGTGGAGCACTTTAGGCAGATCGGAATACATGCGGGTACCTTTGCCTGCGGCAAGGATCACCACGCTCATCGCACTGTTTAACATACGCATCCTGACGGTAGTTTGTGTGAGAAGTAAAAACGTTTGATGCTTAAAATTCTACATCTTTTTCATCATGAATTAAGGCCGAAAAAAAAAGCCAGCCTGGGATCCAGACTGGCTTTTGTGCTTTTCAAGCCGGTGTTACATCGCTTTTTTGGTCAACTCGATAACGCGCAGTTTCGCGATCGCTTTGGCCAGCTCCGCAGACGCCTGAGCGTAATCCACGTCACCATGAGAGCTGCTAATGTGCTCTTCAGCCTTACGCTTCGATTCCAGGGCTCGCGCTTCGTCGAGATCCTGGCCACGAATAGCGGTATCGGCCAGAACGGTCACACTGCCTGGCTGCACTTCAAGAATGCCGCCGGACAGATAGATAAACTCTTCATGACCGAACTGTTTAACGATGCGGATCATACCAGGCTTAATGGCGGTGAGCAGCGGTGCGTGACCCGGGAAAATACCCAGTTCACCTTCACTACCCGTTACCTGGATTTTCTCGACCAGACCAGAGAACATTTGTTGCTCTGCGCTGACGACGTCCAGGTGGTAAGTCATTGCCATATCACCCTCCGATTAAGGCGTTAAAGTTTTTTGGCTTTTTCCACGGCTTCTTCGATGGAACCAACCATGTAGAACGCCTGCTCTGGCAGGTGATCGTATTCGCCTTCCATGATGCCTTTAAAGCCACGGATGGTGTCTTTCAGGGAAACGTATTTACCTGGAGAACCGGTGAATACTTCCGCAACGAAGAACGGCTGGGACAGGAAGCGCTGGATCTTACGCGCACGTGCTACCACCAGTTTGTCTTCTTCAGACAGTTCATCCATACCCAGGATGGCGATGATGTCTTTCAGTTCCTGGTAACGTTGCAGCAGGGACTGTACGCCACGCGCGGTGTCGTAGTGTTCCTGGCCAACAACCAGTGGATCCAGCTGACGGCTGGTAGAGTCCAGCGGGTCAACGGCCGGGTAGATACCCAGAGACGCGATCTGACGGCTCAGTACCACGGTTGCATCTAAGTGAGCAAAGGTGGTGGCTGGAGATGGGTCAGTCAAGTCATCCGCAGGTACGTATACCGCCTGAACGGAGGTGATAGAACCAGTTTTGGTAGAGGTGATACGTTCCTGAAGAACACCCATCTCTTCCGCAAGCGTAGGCTGATAACCTACCGCTGAAGGCATACGACCCAGCAGTGCAGATACTTCAGTACCGGCCAGGGTGTAACGGTAGATGTTATCAACGAACAGCAGAACGTCACGGCCTTCGTCACGGAACTTCTCAGCCATCGTCAGGCCAGTCAGCGCAACGCGCAGACGGTTTCCTGGTGGCTCGTTCATCTGGCCGTAAACCAGGGATACTTTATCCAGAACGTTGGAGTCGGTCATTTCGTGGTAGAAGTCGTTACCCTCACGAGTACGTTCACCAACACCCGCAAACACGGAGTAACCGGAGTGCTCGATCGCGATGTTACGGATCAGCTCCATCATGTTTACGGTTTTACCTACACCCGCACCACCAAACAGACCAACTTTACCGCCCTTCGCGAACGGGCACATCAGGTCGATAACTTTGATGCCGGTTTCCAGCAGTTCCTGAGAGCTGGACAGCTCTTCGTAGGAAGGTGCCGCGCGGTGGATAGCCCAACGCTCTTCTTCACCGATGTCGCCTTTCATGTCGATTGGTTGACCCAATACGTTCATGATACGACCCAGTGTTGCTTTACCTACCGGGACTTCGATCGGGTGCTCAAGGTCTTTCACTTCCAGACCACGACGCAGACCGTCGGAAGAACCCATGGCGATGGTACGCACGATACCGCCGCCGAGCTGCTGCTGAACTTCCAGCACCAGGCTCTCGTTACCATTTTGTACCTCAAGCGCGTCGTACACGCGTGGTACGGCGTCCTGAGGGAACTCGACGTCCACCACGGCGCCGATTACCTGGACAATCTTTCCAGTAGCCATCTTGAATCCTCTACGTAATTCGTAAACCTGGTTAAACCGCGGCGGCCCCCGAGACGATCTCGGTGAGTTCCTGAGTAATGCTGGCCTGACGAGCTTTGTTGTAAACCAACTGCAGCTCTTTAATCAGGCTGCCGCCATTATCGGTCGCGGCTTTCATCGCCACCATTCGTGCGGCCTGCTCGCTGGCCAGGTTTTCTACAACGCCCTGATAAACCTGAGATTCAACGTAACGACGCAGCAGGGTATCCAGCAGCGGTTTCGGATCGGGTTCATACAGGTAATCCCAGGCTTTCTGTTTCAGCTCGTCATCTTCTGATGCCGGTAACGGCAGCATCTGAGTGAGCGTAGGCACCTGAGACATGGTGTTAATAAATTTGTTGCTGACAACGTACAGTCTGTCCAGACGGCCTTCATCGTAGGCCTGCAACATCACTTTAACCGGGCCGATCAGTTCGGACAGGGACGGGTTATCACCCATACCGGTCACCTGAGCGACAATGTTGCCACCAACGGAGTTAAAGAAAGAGACGCCTTTAGAGCCAATCAGTGCCAGATCGCACTGAACGCCTTTATCGGACCAGCCTTTCATATCCGCCAGCAGTTTTTTGAACAGGTTAATGTTCAAGCCGCCACACAGACCACGGTCAGTCGACACCACCAGGTAGCCCACGCGCTTAACGTCGCGTTCTTCCAGGTAAGGGTGCTTATATTCCAGATTACCGTTTGCAAGGTGACCAATCACTTTGCGCATGGTCTCTGCATAAGGACGGCTGGCCGCCATGCGATCCTGCGATTTACGCATTTTGGAAGCGGCGACCATCTCCATCGCTTTAGTGATCTTTTGCGTGTTCTGGACGCTTGCGATCTTACTACGTATCTCTTTTGCGCCGGCCATGAGCTTCTCCTCAATGCCAGACGGCTTGTCCTGAGACAAGCCGCCGGACGATTACCAGGATTGGGTTGCTTTGAAGGAATCGAGGATAGCTTTCAGCTTGCCTTCGATTTCGTCGTTATAGCCACCGGTCTGGTTGATCTCTTGCATCAGCGGAGCGTGATCACGGTCGACGTAAGCCAGCAGAGCGGCTTCGAAGCTACCGATTTTCGCCAGTTCCACATCTTCGAGGTAACCGCGTTCAGCCGCGAACAGTACCAGGCCCTGCTGAGCAACAGACATTGGCGCGTACTGTTTCTGCTTCAGCAGTTCGGTCACTTTCTGACCGTGGCTCAGCTGTTTACGGGTTGCTTCGTCCAGATCGGATGCGAACTGAGAGAACGCAGCCAGTTCACGATACTGTGCCAGCGCGGTACGGATACCACCGGACAGCTTCTTGATGATCTTGGTCTGAGCAGCACCACCCACACGGGATACGGAGATACCCGGGTTAACCGCCGGACGAATACCGGAGTTAAACAGGTTGGTTTCCAGGAAGATCTGACCATCGGTAATGGAGATTACGTTGGTCGGAACGAACGCAGAAACGTCACCCGCCTGGGTTTCAATGATCGGCAGAGCGGTCAGAGAACCTGTTTTACCCTTCACTTCACCTTTGGTGAAGTTCTCGACGTATTCCGCGTTAACGCGGGAAGCACGCTCCAGCAGACGAGAGTGGAGGTAGAATACGTCGCCCGGGAATGCTTCACGTCCAGGTGGACGACGGAGCAGCAGGGAAACCTGACGATAAGCAACAGCCTGTTTAGACAGGTCATCGTATACGATCAGCGCATCTTCACCGCGGTCACGGAAGTATTCGCCCATTGCGCAACCAGCGTATGGTGCCAGGTATTGCAGTGCAGCAGATTCAGACGCAGTTGCTACCACAACGATGGTGTTAGACAGTGCGCCGTGCTCTTCCAGTTTACGAACCACGTTGGAAATGGTGGACGCTTTCTGGCCGATAGCCACGTACACACATTTGATGCCGGAATCACGCTGGTTGATGATGGCGTCGATTGCCATCGCGGTTTTACCGGTCTGACGGTCACCGATGATCAGTTCACGCTGACCACGACCGATTGGGATCATGGCATCAACGGACTTATAACCCGTCTGCACTGGCTGATCAACGGACTGACGGTCGATAACGCCTGGTGCGATAACTTCGATTGGAGAGAAGCCATCGTGCTCAACCGGACCTTTACCGTCGATTGGCGCACCCAGGGTGTTAACAACGCGACCCAGCAGGCCACGGCCAACCGGCACTTCCAGAATACGGCCAGTACACTTAACCTTCATGCCTTCGGCAAGGTCAGCGTATGGACCCATCACAACGGCACCTACGGAGTCGCGCTCCAGGTTCAGTGCGATAGCGTAACGGTTACCCGGCAGGGAAATCATCTCACCCTGCATACAATCGGCCAGGCCGTGGATGCGGATAACACCGTCACTTACAGAAACAATAGTACCTTCGTTGTGAGCTTCACTCACAACACTGAACTGAGCAATGCGCTGCTTGATCAGTTCGCTGATTTCGGTGGAATTCAGTTGCATGCTCCAGTCCCCTTAAGACTGCAAGACGTCTGCAAGGCGCTCAAGACGGCCGCGTACGCTGCCATCAATGACCATATCACCCGAACGGATGATTACGCCTGCCATTACAGACTTATCGATTTTGCAATTCAGCTTAACTTTGCGTGACAGACGTTTTTCCATCGCGGCGGTGATTTTCGCAAGCTGTTCATCACTCAGTTCAGTCGCGGAAGTTACTTCAACTTCAGCGGTAGCTTCACTAAGGGCACGTAAGTGCTCAAACTGCTCGAGAACATCCGGGAGCACACGGAGACGACCATTTTCCGCCATCACCTTAATCAGGTTCTGGCCGTTGGCATCCAGTTGCTCTCCGCACACGGCGATAAACGACGCGGCGAGGGTTTCAGGCGCTAACGCACCAGAAAGCAACTCGGCCATTTGTTCGTTTTTCGTCACCTCAGCGGCAAACGCCAGCATATTCTGCCAGCGATCGACATTTTGGTGTTCGACAGCAAAGTCAAAAGCTGCTTTGGCGTAGGGGCGAGCTACCGTAACAAATTCAGACATCAGCCCCTCCCTCCTTACAGTTCAGCGACAAGTTTGTCCACGATGTCGCTGTTAGCAGCTTCATCCACGGAACGTTCGATGATCTTCTCGGCGCCAGCAACAGCCAGAATCGCAACCTGCTTACGCAGTTCTTCACGAGCACGTTTACGCTCAGCTTCAATTTCAGCCTGAGCCTGTGTCACGATCTTAGTACGTTCCTGTTCTGCTTCAGCTTTGGCTTCGTCCAGGATCTGAGAACGGCGTTTGTTAGCCTGTTCAATGATTACCTGAGCTTCAGCTTTCGCTTTTTTCAGCTGGTCTGTCGCGTTGGCCTGTGCAAGGTCCAAATCTTTCTTAGCGCGTTCTGCGGAAGCCAGACCGTCAGCAATTTCTTTCTGACGTTTTTCGATGGCAGCCATTAAAGGCGGCCATACATACTTCATGCAGAACCAGACAAAGAGAATAAACGCGATGGCCTGGCCGAGGATTGTTGCGTTCATGTTCACAGCACAATACCTCTTAAATTTCTGTGGCTTGGGGTTTTAAAACAACTACTACGCGACAGCAAACATCACGTACAGACCCAGACCTACAGCGATCATTGGGATTGCATCCACCAGACCCATAACGATAAAGAACTGAGTACGCAGCAGAGGAATCAGATCAGGTTGACGCGCTGCGCCTTCCAGGAATTTGCCCCCGAGGATGCCGATACCGATCGCAGCACCGATAGCCGCCAGACCCATCATCACAGCGGCAGCCATGTACAGCAGATCCATATTCAGGTTTTCCATGACAGTCTCCAGTTTGTTTCAATTAAAACGTAGTAGTGTTGGTAAAAAATCAGTGCTCTTCAGACGCCATCGACAGATAGACGATCGTCAGAACCATGAAGATAAAGGCTTGCAGCGTAATGATCAGGATGTGGAAAATGGCCCATGGCACATTCAGAATCCACTGTGACCACCACGGCAGAAGACCCGCGATCAGAATGAAAATCAGCTCACCCGCATACATGTTGCCGAACAGTCGCAGACCCAGTGAAACAGGTTTGGACAGCAGGCTAACGCCTTCCAGGATCAGGTTGACCGGAATAAACGCCCAGTGGTTGAACGGCTGCAAGGTAAGCTCTTTCACAAAGCCGCTTACGCCTTTCATTTTGATGCTGTAGAAAAGAATCAGGATAAATACGCCCAGCGCCATCGACAGGGTGATGTTCACGTCGGCAGACGGAACCACGCGCAGGGCAGGCAGACCGAAGACATGCTCGCCGATCCACGGCAGGAAATCGATAGGCAGAAGGTCCATCAGGTTCATCAGGAAGACCCAAACGAACACGGTCAGGGCCAGCGGAGCAATCAGCTTGCTCTTACCATGGTACATGTCTTTGACGCTGCCATGGACAAAGCCGATGATCATCTCGATGAACGTCTGGAATTTCCCTGGAACACCGCTGGTCGCTCGTTTAGCAACACCGCGGAACATGGCCAGGAACAGAAGACCCAAAACCACCGAGAAGAACATGGAGTCGATGTTGATCGTCCAGAAGGTGGCCGGGGGGTTATGTGGATCCACCAGCGAGAATGTACGCAGGTCCAGCTGAAGGTTATTCAGATGGTGACCTATGTAATCCTGCGGCGTCATATTTTCTGAAGCCATGATGCCTTTTACCCTTTGTTATTGATTACAGCTGGAGCCAGAACTTGTACCACCAGCACCAAAACCCACGTTGCTATCAGCGGCATGAATACCACTTTCAAAACCGCCAGCGCCATCACCAGTAGAGCAAAGGTCAGCAACACCTTACACACTTCGCCGAGAGCGAAGGACCAGGCCACGCGGCCTTTGGCGGGTGTATGCGCCTGATGACGCCAGGCAAAAATCATAAACAACACGTTTGGCAGAACCACCGCCAAACCTCCGCACGCGGCGGAGATGCCCCAGAAGGGGTCTTTGAGGCTAAACAGCAGTCCACTTGCTATCACAGCCAGAAACTGAATGAACAGAAGCTTACGAGCAACGTTTCTACTCAAGAGCGACACAGACATCACGTTTTTACTCCTGCTCCCTTCGAGGTATGCCGCGTGTCGTATAAAACGTCCTTTAAGGCTCAGAGTCAAGCATCAAAAAGCGGTCAAATTATACGGTGCGTACCCGTGATTTCAAACATTAAGTAGCGAAAAGGTGAATAAATGTTTAAATATTTTTCCCCAGTCCTATTTTTCAACTTTTGAACTCAGTGCCAACCTTCAGGCAAAACTGCAAACAGCGCGGAAACGTTGGTGATAAAGCGTGCACGAGATCACAAAATACACATTTGCGATAAAGTGGTATTTATCAAAGACGTAAAACGATTTATTTCATCCGATTGAAATTAAAGCAAAAAAATCGCAACTATTTTTAAAACAGAGCCGTATACAACAAAAACCTTTTATTGACATTCTTAATAAATATTTAACATCTCATTCTTGTTGCCTTTACCCATTTTTAGCAGGCTGATATTTTCATGGTTGACTATCTTCAGGGTGAACGAATCACTTCAGGTTAACCATAAGAAAATCCATGTGACAACAAGGTTAAATTAACTACGGCCAAATCAGACTGGATGTGCTGCTTTTTAACACCATCAGAACAGCACAAATTCCACATTTTTTATTAATTTTTTAAAATGTGTTTGGCTTAATTATCACCAGATGACGCTCACCTTCGAGCTGAGGGATCTGGAGTTTTTCAATGGATTCCACTGCAAAACCGTCCGGAAGCTGCTCTATTTCGTCCCCCGGAAGTTGTCCTTTCAGCGCATAAAAACGGCCCTTATCCGCCGGCAGGTGTTTGCACCAGCTCACCATGTCATTGAGTGAGGCAAATGCGCGGCTGATAACGCCGTCAAACGGTGGCTCTGCCGGGAACTCCTCTACCCTGCTCTGCACGGGCGTGATGTTTTCCAGCTTCAGCTCATGCTGAACCTGTCGTAAAAAGCGTACGCGCTTGCCCAGACTGTCCAGCAGCGTGAAATGACTCTCCGGTCGAACAATAGACAACGGAACGCCCGGCAAGCCCGGACCGGTGCCCACGTCGATAAAACGTTCACCGGTAAGATACGGCGCCACAACGATGCTATCGAGAATATGGCGAATCAGCATCTCGTTGGGATCGCGTACGGAGGTGAGGTTGTACGCTTTATTCCATTTGTTCAGCATATCGACATAGGCCACCAGCTGATTTTTCTGGTGATCGGTGAGCGAAATACCTGCCTGTTCCAGCAGACGAGAGAGTTTATTGAGCACGGTGGATACCTGTTGAGAGATTTTTCGCCCGGTGGCGCTGCCGCTTACCGGGCCTACGATTAAGTAGGGCGGGTAAGCGAAGCGCCACCCGCCAAAAGCAATGTTAATTACGCGCTGCGGCGCAGCATACCCTGCTTTTTCAGCCACACCAGCAGAATCGAAATCGCGGCAGGTGTGACACCGGAGATACGTGAGGCCTGGCCAATCGACACAGGTTTGTGATCGTTCAGCTTAGCGATCACTTCGTTGGAAAGCCCCGTCACCTGACGATAGTCCAGCATTTCCGGCAGTAGCGTATTTTCGTTGCGCTGCTGTTTTTCGATCTCATCCTGCTGACGCGCGATGTAACCTTCGTATTTCACCTGAATCTCGACCTGTTCAGCCGCTTCAGCGTCTTCAAGGCCCGGTGCGAACGCGGTCAGTTTGACCAGATTCTCGTAGGTGACTTCAGGACGGCGCAACAGATCTTCACCACTGGCTTCGCGCGAAAGCGGCGCAGTTAAGTGAGCGTTCACTTCAGCAGCAGTTTCCGCCTGCGGATTCACCCAGGTGGTTTTCAGGCGCTGACGTTCCTGTTCGATACGCTCCAGCTTCTCGTTGAAGCGCGCCCAGCGTTCGTCATCCACCAGACCCAATTCGCGGCCCACCTCGGTCAGACGCAGATCGGCATTGTCTTCGCGCAGCATCAGGCGATATTCCGCACGAGAAGTAAACATGCGGTACGGTTCTTTGGTCCCCAGCGTGCAGAGATCGTCGACCAGAACGCCCAGGTAAGCCTGAGAACGCGCCGGTGCCCAGCCCTCTTTCTCGGCAGAGAAGCGAGCGGCGTTCAGACCGGCCAGCAGCCCTTGTGCGGCAGCTTCTTCGTACCCGGTAGTGCCGTTAATCTGGCCTGCGAAGAACAGACCCTGGATGAATTTGCTTTCCAGCGTCGGCTTCAGGTCACGCGGATCGAAGAAATCGTACTCAATAGCGTAGCCAGGACGAACGATCTTCGCGTTTTCCATCCCCTGCATTGAACGCACAATCTGCATCTGCACGTCGAACGGCAGGCTGGTGGAGATGCCGTTCGGGTAAATTTCGTTCGAGGTCAGCCCTTCAGGTTCGAGGAAGATCTGATGCTGGTTACGATCGGCAAAGCGCATCACTTTATCTTCGATCGACGGGCAATAACGTGGGCCGATCCCTTCGATCACGCCGGCGTACATTGGGCTGCGATCGAGGTTATTGCGGATCACGTCATGGGTTTTTTCATTGGTGTGCGTGATGTAGCACGGCACCTGCTGCGGATGTTGCGCCGCATTGCCCATGAACGAGAACACCGGCATCGGGTTATCACCGTGCTGCTGTGCCAGTACGCTGAAATCAATGGTACGCGCATCAATTCGCGGCGGCGTACCGGTTTTCAGGCGGCTTACGCGCAGCGGCAGCTCACGCAGACGACGAGACAGCGGAATCGACGGCGGATCGCCCGCACGGCCACCGCTGTAGTTGTCCAGACCAATATGGATTTTACCGTCCAGGAATGTCCCGACCGTCAGCACCACCGCTTTTGCGCGGAACTTGAGACCCATCTGGGTCACGGCGCCAACAACACGATCGTTTTCCACGATAAGATCTTCTACAGCCTGCTGGAAGATCATCAGGTTCGGTTGGTTTTCCAGCGCGGTGCGCACAGCCTGACGGTAAAGCACGCGGTCTGCCTGTGCACGGGTGGCGCGAACAGCCGGACCTTTACTCGCGTTTAGTATCCTAAACTGGATGCCCGCATGATCGATCGCTTTCGCCATCAGGCCGCCAAGTGCATCCACTTCTTTTACCAGGTGTCCTTTCCCAATGCCGCCAATCGCCGGATTACAGGACATTTGTCCCAGCGTGTCGATATTGTGTGTCAAAAGCAGGGTCTGCTGACCCATTCGCGCTGCGGCCATTGCGGCCTCAGTGCCTGCGTGACCCCCGCCAATGATGATGACGTCAAAAGGATCCTGATAAAACATGGTGGTCTGCCTCGCGTAAAGCGGTATGAAAATGGATTGAAGCCCGGGCCGTGGATTCTACTCAACTTTAGTCTTTCGAGAAAGCATTGGGATCCTGGGCTATTAAAAAGAAGATCTTTTTATTTAGAGATCTGTTCTATTGTGATCTCTTATTAGGATCGCAGACCTTTGTGGATAAGTCCGATCCCATAAATAAGATCATGCAGTTAGGAAGGATCGTTTGCTGTGAATGATCGGTGATCCTGGACCGTATAAGCTGGGATCAGATCGCCACTTTATACACAGGTCAAAAACTAAACTAACGTTGTTCTTTGGATAACTACGGGTTAATACGAGCTTTTAACCAGAGTTATCCACATCTGATCGCACGATCTTTAATCGTTTTTGAGTAAATTTTTCCATTCCGCGAGCCAGATCTCGGCTGGATCTTCGGGAATATCATGATCGAGGATGTTGATCTTCAGCGTTTCACCCAGCTGTTTTGCTCCGCAGGCGGTCACCGCAGCTTCTACTTTCTCTATTGCGCCACAGAAAGTGTCATATTCACGGCTACCGATCCCTACAGCGCCAAACCGGACGTTTGACAGATCGGGCTGTTGTTCCAGCAGTTCGTCATATAAAGGTTGCAGGTTATCCGGCAGATCGCCCGCGCCGTGCGTGGAGGTGATCAGCAGCCAGACCCCGTCAGTCGGGAGATCTTCCAGCAGCGGTCCGTGCAGCGTTTGTGTAGAAAAGCCCGCGTCTTCCAGCTTCTCAGCCAGATGTTCCGCTACATATTCCGCACCGCCCAGGGTGCTGCCGCTGATAAGAGTAATGTCCGCCATTGATCGCTCGCTCAGATAAAGAGGCGGCCATTGTACGCTGTGAACGAGCTGGGATCTACCTGTGGAAAATGTGGGAATGAAATTGCCCGATCACGGGCGGATAGTACGCATGATCGGGTTTTGCAGGGAGATCAGGGTTTCGGTGGACTGAATTTCATCGATTGTTTGGATCTTGTTGATAAGTACCTGCTGGAGGGCGTCGATGGATCGGCACATGACCTTTATAAAGATGCTGTAGTGCCCGGTGGTGTAGTACGCCTCAGTGACTTCATCCAGCGCGTTCAGCTTCTCCAGCGCGGAGGGGTAATCTTTGGCGCTTTTCAGAATAATGCCAATGAAGCAGCAGACGTCGTAGCCGAGTTGCTTCGGACTGACATCAATGCGTGCACCGGTGATGATCCCGGCCTGCTTCATTTTCTCTACGCGAACGTGAATGGTCCCCGGGCTGACGCCAAATTGTTTCGCCAGTTCGGCATACGCGGTGCGTGCGTTGGCCATGAGCGCTTCCAGAATGCCGCGGTCCAGATTGTCGATCTGATAATTTTCCATAGGTTTTTCTTATGAAGATTAATGATTCCTTCTATTCTAGCGTCTTATTTTAACGAATCAAAAATGAAGGTGGCTTTTTGTTGATGGGTTATTGAATTAAGCGCCTGTTCTGTTGCTTAATCAGTATCAACAGGACGCAGGAGTATAAATAATGAAAACCGCTTACATCGCAAAACAACGCCAGATCAGTTTCGTTAAATCCCATTTTTCTCGCCAGCTGGAAGAGAAGCTTGGCCTTATTGAAGTGCAGGCGCCGATTCTGAGCCGCGTGGGTGACGGGACGCAGGATAACTTGTCTGGTTGCGAAAAAGCGGTACAGGTAAAAGTGAAAACACTGCCAGACGCCCAGTTCGAAGTGGTTCACTCCCTGGCGAAGTGGAAGCGTCAAACCCTGGGACAACACGACTTCAGCGCGGGCGAAGGGCTTTACACGCATATGAAAGCCCTTCGCCCCGATGAAGACCGCCTCTCCCCCATTCACTCTGTCTACGTTGACCAGTGGGACTGGGAGCGCGTAATGGGTGACGGCGAGCGTCACGTCGGTACGCTGAAATCTACCGTTGAGGCGATCTACGCCGGGATCAAAGCGACCGAAGCGGCCGTGAGCAAAGAGTTTGGTCTGGCACCGTTCCTGCCGGAAACGATCCACTTTGTTCACAGTCAGGAGTTGCTGAGCCGTTTCCCGGATCTGGATGCCAAAGGCCGTGAACGCGCGATCGCCAAAGAGCTGGGCGCGGTATTCCTGATCGGCATTGGCGGGAAATTGTCTGATGGTAAACGTCACGACGTCCGTGCGCCGGATTACGATGACTGGAGCACCGTGGGCGAGAGCGAACATGCCGGTCTGAACGGCGATATTCTGGTCTGGAACCCGGTTCTGGAAGATGCGTTTGAACTCTCTTCGATGGGGATCCGCGTGGATGCTGAAGCACTGAAGCGTCAGCTGGCCGTGACCGGTGATGAAGATCGTCTGCAACTGGAGTGGCACCAGGCGCTGCTGCGCGGTGAAATGCCGCAGACCATCGGCGGTGGTATTGGCCAGTCTCGTCTGACCATGCTGCTGTTGCAACTGTCCCATATCGGTCAGGTACAGTGTGGGGTCTGGCCGCAGCAGGTACGTGAGAGCGTCGGTTCTCTTCTTTAATTAACGTCGCCAGCGTCTGAGCAGGCGGCTACGCAACCCGGTATCAAAGCGCCAGATGTGATCGAAGATGCGCATGATGCCGGGTTTTCCATGTGCAGACATCGCCACGGCATGGAAACGGTGCTGGTGCACGCGCTGCATCTCCTTCACTTTATTCACGACGTCGTCCGGCAGCCGCTGGGCAATAAAATCGGAAATCACCACCGCATCCGCGTCGTACCAGTCTCCGCCCTGCATGCGCTCAATGATGCTGCGAAAACAGCTGGCCAGATCGGTGCCGCCGCGAAAGCGCTGGCTTAAAAAGCGGATCGCCTGCTCCAGCCCCTGTGGGCTGGTCAGTTCATACCCCACCACTTCGCTGGAAAATAACATGATGTAGCAGCGACGACGATCGGCGAGCGCCACGCGCATCAGAGCCAGGCAGAACGCTTTTGCACACTGCTCATTAAATCCCCCCATCGATCCGGACGTATCTACGCAAACAATGAATGGACCGCGCGGTTGCTCATCAAAGTCCTGATGCACCACCGGGCGCTGGCTGATTTTTTCGCGCCAGGCTTCGCCATGCAACCGATAGGTAAGAAGCTGTTTTTCCACCAGACGGCGATAAAACTCATACTCCAGTTCGGTCATTCCCAGCGTGCTGAGTTCCGTAGGCAACAGGCGCAGGATATCATCGCTTTGCTGTAAGCCGTCCACCTGCTCCGGTACGGTGGAGGGCTCGCGTACCAGCGTACGGAAGGTTTCCATCGGCGCATCTTTCTTTGGAATTGACCTGGCCTCCCGGGAACGACCAAGCTGTTCTGCAAGCTTCATCAGCTCCGGCTGTTGTGCCAGAAAGTCGCCGTACTTCACGATCAACTGATAATCGCCACGTTTTAACTGACCGGCACTCATATCCCAGAGTCGACCGGCGGCGTTTTCATTCTCCACCAGCACCTGTTCTAGCTGGCCGCTTAACGTCATCCGCTCCTGAACTTCGCTTAACAGCTGTTCGCGCTCTTCGTCCAGCAACTGCTGGTTGAGAGAGGTGGCCTGAACGACAAGACTGAGCCGCCAGCGCTGTAAAAACAGCGTATGCAGGGCGGGAGTAAAGCTGGGGTTGTCCGTGACCAGCGCTCTGGCCTGGCTGGCAAACGGGGAGTGAACGTTATCTAGCAGCGTCAGGGTTTGCTGTAGCTGGGCAATAAACTGCGGCGTTGAAAGCCGCTGGCACTGCTGGTAACCAGCCACTTCCTCTGTCAGTTCCGGCGGGACTTCCGTCTCCTTAAACCGCTGGCGCAGGTTATCGCGCCAGCGGGGAAGATCGTCCGTCATTGCTTTTCTGAGCTTCGGGAATTTTTCAAAGAAGGCCGCCAGCTGCGGTGAAGCGAGCAGGGTAATGACGACCTCTTCGATCAACCCTTCCTCGCTAACCGCCAGCATGACGTTAAGCGTGTCCAGCGTTAGCATTGACGCGCCTGTTTAATCTGCGCGCTGACATCCTGCAAGCTGGCTTCAATGCGACCTAACCAGTCGCTATGGATAAAGAGGCATTTCTGCTGCTCGCTGAAGCGCGTGTGCTGCTGATGCCATTCGTTATCCAGCGCTTCGAGCTGCTGTTTGATCTCCTCCGGAAGACTGTCAGAGGCCGTGCCCGGCAGCGCCAGGCGCGATCCCTGAAGGCTGACGTCGCGGATCACAAGGTGCTGGCTGCTGTCGACTTCCATCGACAGCGGCTGTGCAAAGCCGATACCGTTGAGTTTACCGCGGATCTCGCCGCCCTTATCCAGCCACTGAACCAGCGCAACGCGTTCGATCGTCACGTGCACCACCTGCATATCATGAAGCTTCAGCGGCTGCTGAAGAAGAAGCGTGAGCGAGGCGTCAGTCAGCTCGGCTGGCAGTTCATAGTGCGGTTTACGGGCAAACATCCCGCCGAGACGGTTCACCTTCAGCGCGGTTTTGTCACTTTGCTGCTGCTGAAGCTGAAGACGACGTTGGGCAATCGCCCCCAGTTGATTAAGCATGGATTGCTGACCCCACGCGTGCCCGGTCATCAAAACGTCCAGCTGCTGCTGCATCAGATTCATCCCTTCTGCGTCGTGCCAGAGACAGTCTTTCAGCAGGATCAGATCGATGGGGGCGACAGCATCGCGGCCGCTGAACAGGGCGCTTGCCTGAAGCAGACGAATGGCTTTTTTCCAGCGACGGTCGGAGACGTAAGGCGCGGAGGGCAATAAATCAAGCTGCTGGCGCAGCATGAAGATCAGCTCAAAGACGGCATCGGGCAGCTTAATTTTGCCTATCTCTTCCTGCCACTGGTCATACTCTTCGTCCGTGACCTGTAATGATGGTGCCACCGGATTTTCGTTTTCGTCCTGCTGGCTTACCAGCATTGAGCGGAAGTTCGATTTGTCCTGGACTTTATCCAGCCACAGGCGGATCAGCATGCGGTCATACAGCGCTTCCAGGCTGCTGTCGGCTTCGGGAAGTTCGTTAGACGCGGCCACCAGCAACCGCATGGGGATCTTCTCTTCGCTCGCGCCGTTGCGGAAGCGGCGTTCGTTGATTGCCGTCAGCAGGGTATTCAGAATGGCCGGGCCGGCTTTCCAGATCTCATCAAGAAAGACGATTTCCGCTTCCGGGAGATAGCCCGCCGTCAGACGTTCATAGCGTCCCTCATCTTTTAACGCCTGAATGGAGAGCGGGCCGAAAACTTCTTCCGGCGTGGAGAAGCGCGTCATCAAATACTCGAATGCGCGAGCGTTCTGGAAAGCGAATTTGAGGCGGCGTGCGATCAGACTTTTGGCAATGCCCGGCGGACCCAGCAGAAACACGCTTTCCCCGCTCAGCGCCGCCAGTAAACAGAGGCGAATGGCGTGGCTACGCTCGTAAAGGCCTTTCTCCAGCGCACTGCTGAGGCGGGAAATTCTTTCTGCTAATAAATGTGAGTGAGCCATAATAGTTTTGCATCCTTTCGCCGTCGTGGCGGCTAATTGAAGCGAGTATAGACGTTTCGGTCTGGCCTGGTAATAGGCTGAAGTGCGGCGCTATTTTCTTTGCGCTACATTAATGCGGCTGCATTTAGGGGTACGATTTTGCATTGAATCGTGCATACTGTGCGCTTTTTGTGGGCCAAGGGACTAAGCACACATTTGTTATTCAAACGAAAAGACTAGTCTATGAGCACTGATAATAAGCAATCATTACCCGCAGTAACGCTTGCAGCGATCGGGGTTGTCTACGGTGATATCGGCACCAGCCCGCTTTATACGCTTCGTGAATGTTTGTCCGGTCAGTTTGGTTTTGGTGTAGAGCGTGACGCCGTATTTGGTTTCCTCTCGCTCATCTTCTGGCTGCTGATCCTGGTGGTCTCCCTTAAGTATCTCTCTTTCGTTATGCGGGCTGATAACGCGGGCGAGGGCGGTATTCTGACCCTGATGTCCCTTGCTGGGCGCAATACATCTGCAAGAATGACCTCCGTGCTGGTCATCATTGGCCTGATTGGCGGCAGCTTCTTCTATGGGGAAGTCGTGATTACGCCAGCGATTTCGGTGATGTCGGCCATAGAGGGGCTGGAGATTGTCGCGCCACAGCTTGATACGTGGGTGGTGCCACTCGCTATTATCGTGCTGACGTTGCTGTTTGCTATACAAAAACACGGTACCGGGCTGGTGGGTAAGCTGTTCGCGCCTATTATGCTGGCCTGGTTCCTGATCCTGGCGGCGCTGGGCTTACGCAGTATTATCGCCAATCCGGATGTCCTGCATGCGCTGAACCCAATGTGGGCGGTGCATTTCTTCCTGGAATATAAAGTGGTGTCGTTTGTGGCGCTGGGCGCGGTAGTGCTTTCCATTACCGGTGTTGAAGCGCTGTATGCAGATATGGGCCACTTCGGGAAACTCCCAATTCGCGTCGCCTGGTTTAGCGTTGTTCTGCCTTCACTGGTGCTGAATTACTTCGGCCAGGGCGCGCTGCTGCTTGCCCATCCTGAAGCGATTAAAAACCCGTTCTTCCTGCTGGCGCCGGACTGGGCGCTGGTTCCGATGCTGATCCTGGCGACGCTGGCGACGGTCATTGCCTCTCAGGCTGTTATTTCCGGCGTATTCTCCCTGACGCGTCAGGCCGTGCGTCTGGGGTATCTCTCGCCGATGCGCATTATCCATACCTCTGAGATGGAGTCAGGCCAGATCTACATTCCGTTCGTCAACTGGCTGCTCTATTTCGCGGTGGTGATTGTTATCGTCAGCTTCGAGCACTCCAGTAACCTGGCGGCGGCGTACGGTATCGCGGTGACCGGAACGATGGTGTTGACCTCTATTCTCTCCACCACCGTGGCGTACCGTAACTGGCACTGGAATAAGTTCCTCGTGGGGCTGATCCTGGTTGGCTTCCTCTGCATCGACGTACCGCTGTTCTCTGCGAACCTCGATAAGATTGTCTCCGGTGGCTGGCTGCCGCTGACGCTGGGTCTGGTGATGTTCATCGTGATGACGACGTGGAAGAGCGAACGTTTCCGCCTGCTGCGTCGTATGCATGAGCACGGTAATTCTCTGGAGGCGATGATAGCCTCGCTGGAGAAATCCCCGCCGGTGCGTGTGCCGGGTACGGCGGTGTATATGTCTCGTGCGCTGAACGTGATCCCGTTTGCGCTGATGCATAACCTTAAGCACAACAAAGTGCTGCACGAGCGCGTGATCCTGCTGACGCTGCGTACCGAAGATGCGCCGTATGTTCACAACGTGCGACGCGTACAGATTGAGCAGCTGTCGCCAACCTTCTGGCGCGTGGTGGCAAGCTACGGCTGGCGCGAAACGCCGAACGTGGAAGAGGTATTCCACCGCTGCGGTCTGGAAGGGTTGAGTTGCCGCATGATGGAGACATCGTTCTTTATGTCCCACGAGTCGCTGATCATCGGCAAGCGCCCATGGTATCTGCGCCTGCGCGGCAAGCTGTATCTCATCCTGCAACGTAACGCCCTGCGTGCGCCTGACCAGTTTGAGATCCCGCCTAACCGCGTGATTGAGCTGGGGACGCAGGTCGAGATTTAAGTCCTTTTAAAAAATGCCGGGTGGCGCTGCGCTTACCCGGCCTACCAGATCCTCAACATACCCGCCAAAATCACCTCAATATTTCACTTAGCGAAACGTTTCGACGTTGATCACAAATCCGTTACGTCATGATGGTTTTATGAACACTTCTGCGGCTACACTGTTTTTAGCGAAACGTTTCGCTAGTGGAGCAAAAAATGAAGAAAGGCACAGTACTCAACTCAGAAATATCATCGGTGATTTCCCGTCTTGGGCATACCGATACGCTGGTGGTTTGCGATGCAGGCTTACCGGTTCCGCGCAGCACAACCCGTATCGATATGGCGTTAACGCAGGGCGTACCCTCGTTCATGCAGGTACTGGAAGTCGTGACGGCGGAGATGCAGGTTGAGGCGGCCATTCTCGCGGCGGAAATCAAACAACATAATCCGCAACTCCACGAAACGTTGCTCAGCCACATTGAGCAACTGCAACAGCACCAGGGAAACACCATAGAAATTCGTTACACAACGCACGAGCAGTTCAAACAACAAACCGCAGACAGTCAGGCGGTGATTCGCAGCGGGGAGTGTTCCCCGTATGCGAATATCATTCTCTGTGCTGGCGTCACCTTCTGAGGCCATCATGGACGCATTACTGCAACTCAAAGGGATCGATAAGTCGTTCCCGGGCGTTAAAGCCCTCTCCGGCGCGGCGCTGAACGTCTATTCCGGGCGCGTAATGGCGCTGGTGGGCGAAAACGGCGCCGGTAAATCCACCATGATGAAAGTGCTGACCGGGATCTATCAACGCGATGCCGGTTCGCTGCTGTGGCTGGGTAAAGAGACCACCTTCAACGGCCCGAAATCCTCTCAGGAAGCGGGCATTGGCATCATCCACCAGGAGCTGAACCTGATCCCGCAGCTCACCATTGCGGAGAACATCTTCCTCGGCCGTGAGTTCGTGAACCGGTTTGGCAAAATCGACTGGAAAACCATGTATGCCGAAGCGGACAAACTGCTGGCGAAGCTGAATCTGCGCTTTAAGAGCGACCGACTGGTGGGCGACCTTTCCATCGGCGATCAGCAGATGGTGGAGATCGCGAAGGTGCTGAGCTTCGAGTCGAAGGTCATCATTATGGATGAACCGACCGACGCCCTGACCGATACCGAAACCGAATCCCTGTTCCGCGTGATCCGTGAGTTGAAATCCCAGGGGCGCGGCATTGTCTATATCTCTCACCGCATGAAAGAAATTTTCGAGATCTGCGACGACGTCACCGTCTTCCGCGACGGGCAGTTCATTGCCGAGCGTGAAGTGGCCACGCTGACCGAAGATTCGCTGATTGAAATGATGGTGGGACGTAAGCTCGAAGACCAGTATCCGCGTCTGGACAAAGCGCCAGGAGAGATCCGCCTGAAGGTGGATAACCTCTGCGGGCCGGGTGTGGATGACGTCTCCTTTACCCTGCGCAAGGGCGAGATCCTTGGCGTCGCGGGCCTGATGGGCGCGGGACGTACCGAACTGATGAAAGTGCTCTATGGCGCACTGCCGCGCACCAGCGGCTACGTTACCCTTGACGGCCATGAGGTGGTCACCCGCTCGCCGCAGGATGGCCTGGCGAACGGCATTGTCTATATCTCCGAAGACCGTAAGCGTGACGGCTTAGTGCTGGGCATGTCGGTAAAAGAGAACATGTCCCTGACCGCGCTACGCTATTTCAGCCGCAGCGGCGGCAGCCTGAAACACAAAGATGAGCAGCAGGCGGTCAGCGATTTTATCCGTCTCTTTAATGTTAAAACCCCATCGATGGAGCAGGCGATTGGCCTGTTGTCCGGCGGTAATCAGCAGAAAGTGGCGATTGCCCGCGGGTTGATGACGCGCCCGAAAGTACTGATCCTCGATGAGCCAACTCGCGGCGTTGACGTGGGCGCGAAAAAAGAGATCTATCAGCTGATTAACCAGTTCAAGGCCGACGGTCTGAGCATCATTCTGGTCTCTTCCGAGATGCCAGAAGTATTAGGCATGAGCGATCGCATTATCGTCATGCATGAAGGGCATCTCGGTGGTGAATTCACTCGCGAGCAGGCCACCCAGGAAGTTCTGATGGCTGCCGCTGTGGGCAAGCTTAATCGCGTGAATCAGGAGTAAGAAGATGACTACCCAGGCTGTTTCTGGTCGCCGCTATTTCACAAAGGCATGGCTGATGGAACAAAAATCGCTGATTGCCCTGCTGGTGCTGATCGCGATTGTCTCGACCATGAGCCCGAACTTTTTTACCGTTAATAACCTGTTCAACATTCTTCAGCAGACCTCCGTCAACGCCATTATGGCGGTGGGGATGACGCTGGTGATTTTGACCTCGGGTATCGATCTGTCCGTCGGTTCCCTGCTGGCGCTCACCGGTGCGATTGCCGCGTCGATTGTCGGTATTGAGGTCAACGCGCTGGTGGCCGTTGCTGCTGCGCTGGCGGCAGGTGCGGCAATTGGCGCGGTAACCGGCGTGATTGTGGCAAAAGGCCGCGTACAGGCGTTTATTGCCACGCTGGTGATGATGCTGCTGCTGCGCGGCGTCACCATGGTGTACACCAACGGTAGCCCGGTGAATACCGGCTTTACCGAAAACGCCGATCTGTTTGGCTGGTTTGGTATCGGACGCCCGCTGGGTATCCCGACGCCAGTCTGGATCATGGCTATCGTCTTCCTGGCGGCGTGGTACATGCTGCATCATACCCGTCTGGGTCGTTATATTTATGCGCTGGGCGGTAACGAATCGGCAACGCGTCTGTCCGGTATTAGCGTCAACAAAGTTAAAATTATCGTTTACTCCCTGTGCGGTCTGCTGGCATCTCTGGCGGGCATCATCGAAGTGGCGCGCCTCTCTTCCGCGCAGCCAACGGCGGGTACGGGCTATGAGCTGGATGCCATCGCGGCAGTGGTTCTGGGTGGTACGAGCCTTGCGGGCGGTAAAGGTCGCATTGTTGGGACATTGATCGGCGCACTGATCCTCGGTTTCCTGAATAATGGCTTGAATTTGTTAGGTGTTTCCTCCTATTACCAGATGATCGTTAAGGCAGTGGTGATTTTGCTGGCGGTACTGGTAGACAACAAAAAACAGTAACTGACGACACTACAGGACATCTTAGATATGAACATGAAAAAACTGGCTACCCTGGTTTCTGCTGTCGCGCTGAGCGCAACCGTAAGTGCTAACGCCATGGCGAAGGACACCATCGCGCTGGTTGTCTCTACCCTGAACAACCCGTTCTTCGTCTCCCTGAAGGATGGCGCGCAGAAAGAAGCAGACAAACTGGGTTACAACCTGGTGGTGCTGGATTCTCAGAACAACCCGGCGAAAGAGCTGGCTAACGTTCAGGACTTAACCGTTCGTGGTACCAAAATCCTGCTGATCAACCCAACCGATTCCGACGCGGTCGGTAACGCCGTGAAGATGGCAAACCAGGCGAAGATCCCGGTAATCACCCTGGACCGTCAGGCGACCAAAGGCGACGTTGTTAGCCATATTGCGTCTGATAACGTACTGGGCGGTAAAATCGCCGGTGACTACATCGCGAAGAAAGCAGGTGAAGGCGCGAAAGTGATCGAGTTGCAGGGTATCGCCGGGACTTCCGCGGCCCGTGAACGTGGTGAAGGTTTCCAGCAGGCTGTAGCGGCGCACAAATTTAACGTGCTGGCGAGCCAGCCGGCAGACTTCGACCGTACAAAGGGTCTGAACGTCATGCAGAACCTGCTGACCGCGCATCCTGATGTGCAGGCGGTATTCGCACAGAACGACGAAATGGCGCTCGGTGCGCTGCGTGCGCTCCAGACTGCGGGTAAATCAGATGTGATGGTTGTCGGATTTGACGGCACGCCGGATGGTGAAAAAGCAGTAAATGATGGCAAACTGGCTGCGACCATCGCTCAGCTGCCTGAGCAGATTGGCGCGACTGGCGTGCAAACTGCCGATAAAGTGCTGAAGGGCGAAAAAGTTCAGGCCAAATATCCTGTTGACCTGAAACTGGTCATTAAGCAGTAAAGGCGATTCAGGCAGTCGCTGGCTGCCTGAGGGACACCAAATAAAAGAAAAGTGTGGCATACGCCACCGGGTAATACCGGTGGCGCTCTCAGATGGACACCTCAATACATGAAAACCGCAGGCAACCTCGTCGTCCTTGGCAGTATCAATGCCGATCACATTCTTAACCTTGAAACGTTCCCCACTCCGGGCGAAACCGTCACCGGCAATCAGTATCAGGTCGCGTTCGGCGGTAAGGGCGCAAACCAGGCAGTTGCCGCCGGACGCAGCGGGGCAAATATCGCGTTTATCGCCTGTACGGGTGATGACGATACCGGCGAGCGCGTACGCAAACAGCTGGCAAGCGACAACATCGACATCGCACCCGTCAGCGTGGTTGCAGGGGAATCTACCGGCGTGGCGCTGATTTTCGTCAATGCGGAAGGTGAGAATGTCATCGGTATTCATGCGGGGGCTAATGCCGCGTTAACGACTGAACGCGTCGAAGCGCAGCGTGGGATCATCGCCGGAGCGGAAGCTCTGCTGATGCAGCTAGAGTCACCGGTTGAAAGCGTGCTGGCCGCTGCGAAAATTGCGCATGAAAATCATACGTCTGTCGTACTTAACCCGGCGCCTGCCCGTGTATTATCAGACGAGCTGCTGGCGCTGGTGGATATCATCACCCCGAACGAAACCGAAGCGGAAAAGCTGACGGGTATCCGTGTCGAAAATGATGACGATGCCGCGCGTGCCGCGCTTGCGCTGCATGATAAAGGCATCGGCACCGTGATCATCACCCTCGGCAGCCGTGGGGTGTGGGCTAGCGTCAATGGCGAAGGCCGTCGCGTACCGGGCTTTAAGGTCAAAGCCATTGATACCATCGCCGCAGGTGACACCTTCAACGGTGCGCTGGTAACGGCGCTGCTGGAAGGAAAAGCAATGGATGACGCGATTCGCTTCGCGCATGCCGCCGCCGCGATTGCGGTGACGCGTAAAGGCGCTCAGCCTTCTGTTCCATGGCGTAAAGAGATTGATGAATTCTTAAGTCAGCAGGGGTAACGCTTGGCCACAATGAAAGATGTCGCCCGTATGGCGGGCGTTTCTACCTCGACTGTCTCCCACGTTATCAATAAGGATCGCTTCGTCAGCGAGGCGATTCGGGAGAAAGTTGACGCTGCAATTAAAGAACTCAACTATGCGCCGTCTGCGCTGGCCCGCAGCCTGAAGCTTAACCAGACGCGCACCATCGGCATGCTGATCACCGCCAGTACCAACCCTTTTTATTCTGAACTGGTGCGCGGCGTGGAGCGCAGCTGCTTCGAGCGCGGCTACAGCCTGGTGCTGTGCAATACCGAAGGCGATGAGCAGCGCATGAACCGAAACCTGGAGACGCTGATGCAAAAACGCGTCGACGGGCTGCTGCTGCTCTGTACCGAAACGCATCAACCCTCGAAAGAGATCATTCAGCGCTACCCTTCTATTCCTACGGTCATGATGGACTGGGCGCCGTTCGACGGCACCAGCGATCTGATCCAGGATAACTCGCTGCTGGGTGGCGATATGGCGACCCAGCATCTGATAGATAAAGGCCATACCCGCATCGCCTGTATTACCGGCCCGCTGGATAAAACCCCGGCGCGCTTGCGTCTGGAAGGCTATCTTTCGGCCATGGAACGGGCGGGGCTTGCCATTCCTGATGGCTATCGCATCACCGGCGATTTCGAATTTAATGGTGGATTTGAAGCAATGCAGAAACTGCTGGCGCAAGAGCCGCGCCCGCAGGCGGTGTTTATCGGTAACGATGCGATGGCATTCGGAGCTTATCAGGCGCTGTATCAGGCGGGATTACGTGTTCCGGACGACATGGCGATCGTCGGTTATGATGATATCGAACTGGCGCGCTACATGACGCCGCCGCTGACCACCATTCATCAGCCGAAGGATGAACTGGGTGAGCTGGCTATCGATGTGTTGATCCACCGCATGGCTCAGCCCACGCTGCAACAGCAACGTTTGCAGCTTACTCCTGTTCTGATGGAACGCGGTTCGGTTTAGCCTTATCTTTATGACGCTCTTTAATCAGGTTCCGGCCGTCTTTTGGTTTTAACAACATAAAGACCACCGCCGATACCACGGTAAGCGCGCCCATGGTGATAAAGGTATAGTGGAACTGCTCAACGGTATTTGTACCGTCAAACCCTTCATAAAACCGCAGTACCGCCGCGCTCACGGCAACCCCGAGGCTGATCGACAGCTGTTGAGTGACCGCCAGTACGCTGTTGCCGCTGCTGGCATTCTCGTCGGTGAGGTCCCCAAGGGTGATGGTGTTCATCGATGTAAACTGCGTCGACATGGCCATACCCAGCACAAACAGCGGCAGGATCAGCATCCAGATGGGTAACGCCGCAGATTGCAGGGAGAACTGCGCAATCATCAATCCAATAAAGATCGTCACGCCAACCAGCGTCTTACGATAGCCAAACCAGCGCAGCACCTGCGTGACCGTCGATTTTGCCAGAATTGAGCCCATCGCTGTGGGGGCCATCATGCAGCCAGCAATCAGGGCCGGATAGCCGAAACCGACCTGGAGCATCAGCGGCATCAGGAACGGTACGCAGCCCGTGCCCAGACGCGAGGCAATATTGCCCGCGATCCCGACGGAAAACGTTCGGGTGTTAAACAGAGATAAAGAGATAAGCGGTGTCGGATGGCGACGCGCATGACGGATATATAGAAGGAACAGCAGAATACCGCTAAGAATGATGGCCAGCGCCAGCCACGTCGCTACGATTTTCTCGCCAAACAGCTCCATCCCGCTGGAGAACAGGACCAGGCTCAGGCCAAACAGGAAGAAGCCGCCCATATCGAAGCTGCGTCGTGGTGTGGTGAAGTTCGGCATATATTTGCGGGCATAGATTAGCCCTGCCACACCAATCGGAATATTAATCAGGAAGATCCAGTGCCAGCTTGCCCAGGTCACCAGTACGCCGCCGAGAACCGGGCCAAGTATCGGGCCGACCAGCCCCGGCATAGTCACAAAGTTGAGCACCGGGAGCAGTTCGCTGCGCGGATAGGCGCGCAATAACGCCAGACGCGCGACGGGCATCATCATCGCGCCGCCTATCCCCTGTAGAACGCGGAAGATAACCAGTTCCGTCAGAGAGGTAGAGAGGGCGCAAGCCAGAGAACCGAGGGTGAACAGCGTCACCGCCAGCATAAACACTTTGCGCGTACCGAAACGATCGGCCAGCCAGCCGCTGACCGGAATGAGCATCGCCACCGTCAGGGTATAACTGATGATGGCGGATTGCATCGCCAGTGGGGAGCGGTTAAGGCTTTGGGCTATTGCGGGAAGGGCGGTATTGAGGATAGTGGCATCCAGTGCCTGCATAAAGAACGCCATGGCTGCAATCCACGGCAATCCGGCCATACTGCGTGCTTTTTTCTCTGTCATTTATTTACCTGCTGGTGGGTTGGCGCCGCCAGCAACGCCTGGCACGCACTCAGGGCTCGCTGCCCGTCGCTTTCCTGAATGGCATCGACTATCGCCTGATGCAGATCCAGCTTCACCACCTCATCCTGTGTGATAGAGGCAAAGTAAGTGTGGTACACAGAATGGAATAAAGAAGCAAAGGAGGTCAGGAAAGGATTTCCGCTCATATTATAGATATGTTCATGCCAGGCCATATCGACCTCTATCCAGCGCTCGCGGTTAAAGTGCTTTTTCAGATCCACCATCTCTTCCATAAAAGTATTGAGCTGCGCTTTTTGCTCTGCTGTGCCGAGCGTGGCGGCAAGCAGACAGGCCTGAGGCTCAAGACTGCTGCGCATGACCAGAAAGTGATCGACGACCTGATTAAAGTTATCTTCGGTCATCCACCAGGTGAGTAACTCCTGATCGAGAAAGTTCCAGTTCCCCTGAGGCATAACGCGGGTGCCAATGCGCGGGCGTGGAAGCACCATCCCTTTCGCCGTTAATGTTTTTACCGCTTCGCGAACGGCGGTACGGCTTACACCAAACTGATCCCCCAGCTCCATCTCGCTGGGCAGGATGCTACCTGGGGCATATTTACCCGCTAAGATCAGCTGAGCCAGCTTTTCTGCCAGCACATAGGACAGGTTTTTTTGAGCTGCCAGCTGTTGTGCGCTTAATGGCATCGCTTTTATTCCTTAAATATTGATGCGGCTAATTATGCCATCTCAGGGGTGATTGTGGTTGCAGATACATCAATTAGAACAATTTGTAGCTTGATCTCATCGCTTTTGGTGAAAAAAAACACGGTCAGAAACTTTTTTTAAATTACCTCTTGTCACTTCAGAAGAACTCCCTATAATGCGCCTCCACTGACACGGAACAACGGCACG